>CALYQE010000074.1 GCA_945281075.1 uncultured Lactobacillus sp.
TCTTTCATAAAATGCATCCTTTCTTTGTTAGTTTGTTCACTATCATCATAAAGTAACACTTACAAAAAGGCCAATACCGGTTTTTAATAGTCGATAGAGAAAACCCATGAAAATAACTTGATTTGGTTAAACAGTTAGACAGTATTAGGTTCAAAATTGTTTTTAAGCTTAACGACCACAATTTGATATTTGTAGGGCGAGTCAATAAAGCTGATTTTTTTAATATTGGTTTTATCGGCAATTGGATAATCTTTGGGTAAAAATCCTACGTGATCATTGTGTTCGATTAAAAAAGTTCACTGTCAATATCATCCACTTCTTCGGCTATATGAAGCTTTAAGCCGATTTTTTCAGTTCTTTTTGTCATAATGTCATCAGATTGACCAATCACTCGGTGGCTGAGCATAATTAAGGACATTGATAGACTTCATCAATATTGGCATTTTCTTTTTCAGCTAAAGGATGATGACGATTGACGCAGGCTACGAAATCTCCTTTGGCAATTGGAATGATATCCACCTTTTTATCTGCGGTTAATGCAGTATCGTAGGTAACTATTAAATCTGTCTTGCCTTCTGTCAGGCTTTTAATTTCATCGCTAATGTTTTGCTTAATTACTGTAATGTTGTTTTCATGAATTGAATCAAAAAGGTTCTCCAAAACGTTAATTTCAACGATTGAATTATAGCCAATACAAACTTGGTGATTTTTAGCAGAAATATATTGGCTGACTTTTTTGATCAAAAATCTGATATTGTTTCAAAACTTTTTTAGCTTCTTTATAAATTACTTTGCCTGTATTTGTTAATTTCACCGGTTTGTATTTCCGATCAAAAAGGGTAGTGCCCAATTGCTTTTCAATTTCCTTAATCTGCTGAGTAATACTGGTTTGGGCTACATGATTGATTTTTCCAGTCTGGGTAAAACTGCCCGTTTCAGCAACATCACAAAAATATTTTAAGTTAAGCAGCGTTAGCATAATTTATTTCTTTCTAAAAATTTCACAAACTATCACAAACTATCTAATTGACCCATTTTTTCATTTCTGCCAATTCTGCGTTCAATAGAGCTGTATAAACTTCTTTAAAGTAAGCCTTTTGCTCATACCCTTTTCGATAAGCTATACCGTTTTCAAAGGATAAATCATAATTAAGTAGGACAAAGTTCAAATTTTCGTTAACTTTGTCATAAAGAATGCTAGGCACAATACCCAAGCAACGATTGCTGGCGCAAAGAATTTCAAGTACAACTTCATCGTTGATGCTTTTGAAGTTAAATTCTGGATATTTCAGTGACAGTTCAAACTTGAAATGATTAATTAAGGGAAGTGGTGGAATAGAATTCCAGATATACACATTTTGTTTAAATAAATCCTTGATAGAAATAGATTTCTTTTTGCTTAATGGGTTCTTTTTTGGCGTAATTACTGAAAGTCCGGTGGAAAATACAGGCTTAAAAGTAATTTCTTTTTTATCAATAAAAAAATCTTTTTGATAAAGGACAAAATCATATTTGCCTTGGATCAGTGATGTGGAAATACCATTGCCATCATTAGGATCAAAAATTTCTAAATTAATCCGCGGCTGCAAGTTTGGAGCTAGATTTTGGATAAATTTAGATAAAAACTCTATTTCAAATAAAGCACCTGTAAAGGCAATCGTAATTGGCTCAAGAGCTTTAAGATTACTATTTTTTATATCTGTGATTGTACTGTCAATGTCTTTATATATGCGTTTAGCTTTAATATAGAAAAACTCACCGCTGGTTGTTAACTCGATTCCACGTCTTCCAGGTTTAATTAGCTTGGTACCTAAAAAAGCTTCTAATTTATGAATATTCTTAGAAACAGTTGACGGTGAAACAAATAATTGATTTGCAGTTTGAGTGATGTTTTTTGTTCGTACTAACGATAAAAAGTACTTTATTTGGTTTGTATTCATTTCGCTTCCTAAATATATTGTTAAATAGCTTTGCCAAATTGGAAAAGCTATTTTCTTTAATGTCCGCTGAAAGTGTTTTACTCAATGCTACCATAAATATGTTCATAGATATTAAAAAAGGAGAAAGGATAAATGAGCAAAAAGCAAAAAATATATCCCTGGCTAATGATTATCACTACTGGCTTATTATGTGGCGTTGTATCTGGGGTTTTCACGCAAGTAATGGGTTTGTTCTTAACGCCGTTGGCTAATTCAATTGGTGGCGGCAAGCTAGGTTCAGTTTCTTATTATTATACAGTCTTAATTTTGGCAACAGCTGTAGGCACAACTTTAGTCGGCAAGTTTATTCATAAAGTTAACGTCTCGGTTATGCTTTTAGGATCAATCATAGTAGCTGCCATCTCAACTTGGCTGTTTTCGAAGGCTAATAGTGTTGTCGCTTTCTATATTTTAGCTGGTGTTGTTGGAATTTGCTGTGGCTTCAGTGGATACGTTGTACAAGGCGTCGTAATCAATAACTGGTTTGTTAAGAAAAAGAATTTTGCTTTCACTGCCGGGGCCTTCTTTAATACGATATTTTTGGCAGTCATTACTCCAATAGCTTCTAAAATAATCCAAAGTAATGGTTGGCGCAAGGCCTTTATTATTTTGGCTATCATCATGTTGATCATTGGTGTGCCATGCGGTTTGTTTACTAAAGTTGAACCAGCAAGACTTGGATTATTGCCTTATGGAATAAATTCTCAAGATGAATTAAAGAAAATTAATAGTGAAGATAATGAGGGAACAGGCGGTAGTTCAAACAGTAGTAAAGTAATTTTCTCACTTTCGTTTGTATTGGTGCTGATTTTCTTCTGCTTTAATGAATTTGCAGGAAACATGACGTCACTTTGGCCTTCATTTGCAGAAGGAGTTGGCTTTGGTGCCAATGTTGGCGGATTAATTGCAACGATTATTACTGTCGCAGATTTAATCATGACGCCATTATTCGGTATCACAAGTGACCGTTTTGGTGGAAGAAAAGCGTTGCCTTGGTGGTTATTTTTAACAATTTTAGCCCCAGTATTAATGATTGTGGCTAACCAAGCTAGGCTGATTCCATTAGCTTTGGTTGCTGCGGTACCAGCAGATGCAATTTCTGTCGTTATGGGTTCAGGTGAACAAGTTTTTGCTAAAGATATCTTGGGCAAAAACTTCGATGCTGGATATTCATATGCTAGTTCAATTACTTATGTTGTAAGTGCATTTGCTACCCCAGTTTTAAGTAATATTGCCGATACAACTCACAATTGGAATATAGTTGTAGGAATCGTAGCTATTTGTGAGTTTGTTGTCTTGCTTGCCGTCATTTTCGGTGAAAACAGGGCAAAAAAATTAGCAGATTAGGAGAAATATAAGACCATGAATACGAATGAATATGATGTAATTGTTGTTGGTGCGAGCAATGCTGGTGGTATGGCCGCATGTGCTGCTGCAGAAAATGGTGCCAGAGTTTTAGTAATTGATAAGATGAAAAGTACCGGTTTTTTGTATCGTTTGTCGCTTGCTGCAGTAGGTACAAAAGCTCAGAAAAAAGCAGGAATTGAAATTGATAAGTACAAGCTGATTAATTACTTATGTGCATTTGCCCAAGACAATATTGATCAAAAATTGCTTTGGACATGGGTTAACAACAGTGCGTCTACAGTTGACTGGCTTGAAGACAATATTTTAAAGCCTCACGGTGCTCACCTTTATCCTCAACCGGATGCACATTACCAAACTTTTATAAATACAGCTTTCCCAACTGAGCATGATGTAACTAACGACAAGCATGAAGATGTTTTCTATGGTAAATGGGTCGTTGAAAAGGCGCAAGATCTCGGTGCCGAAATTATTTGGCAAACTAAACTTGAACATCTGATTGTTGAGAATGGTGTTGTTACTGGTATTGTTACTAGAAACACCGCAACTTCTGAAGTAAAAGAGTTTAAGGCTAAGAAAGGCATTATTATTTGCACTGGTGGCTATGGTTCGAATGAAGCATTAATGCAAAAATGGAATCCACTTGGCCTTAAAAAGAATGTTTACTCGGACAGTCCCCGAGACGACGGGTCAGGTCAGGTTGCAGCGCTTGAAGTCGGTGCATGGCGGGATGAAGAACCAGCTGAAATTATTTTTGACCGGGGTTCAGTTCCGGTTGGTACAAATACCAATGAATATTATGTTAAATCTTGGGAAGACATTGGCTATTTCTGGATGGGCAGTTATCCATTATTAAAACTAAACTTGAACGGCGAACGTGTCGGTAATGAAAGTGCACCTTATGAGTTTGATATGAACAGGGCGACTAAGCAACCAGGTTATTTGCAAATAGCAATCTGGAATGATGCTACAATGAATAATCTTAAGCAGTTTCATACACTAGGCTGTGCACGATTAAACTGGCCAGGTTTCTACAATACGGATGAGAATAAAGAGGAAATTAACAACAGAATAAAAGAAGGCTTTATTCAAAAAGCGGATTCAATTGAAGAATTAGCAGAGAAACTAAATTTGCCAGTTCGACATGTTAAAGATAGTGTGGACAAATACAATAAGATGTGTGCTCAAGGTAAAGACACAGAGTTTGGCAAAGAAGACTTTAGACTTTTACCACTTACTGATGGTGCCTTTTATGGTGCCGTTTATGGCGGCCGCTTACTGGCAACTCTTGATGGCTTGCGAATCAATACTAAGATGCAGGTCCTTAACAAACAGGGCCAGGTTATTCCACACTTATTTGCGGCTGGAAATGCTAGTGGTGGTTTCTTCTGGGGTTCATATCCAGATCATGTACCAGGCTTGACAGCTAGTCATGCGCAAACTTTCGGTAGATTAGCCGGAAAACAAGCCACTTTGTGAAACTGATATTTTTGTTTTTGAAACAGTATGTAGTAATGTTAATAGGAAAAAAGACAAGAAAATCCAAACTACAAAAGGTATATCCGTGGTTGATTATTATTGCTTCTGGGTTGCTAATGAGCTTGCTCGAGTATACTTATACGCTGCTATTTAGCCTATTTTTAAATCCACTAGTCCGTTCGTTAAACAGTAGAATGTCAATTGTATCGTTATATTATACGTTAATTAGTTTTTCCATTGCAGCTATGCTGCCACTAATCAATAGGGCTATCGATTGCATAAGTCTCAGTAAAATCACTATGATAGCTGTAATTATTGGTACGATTAGTATTTGGGTGTTTGCACAAATCAGGCAAGTTTGGGAATTATACCTGCTAGCAATAATCGTTGGCATTTGCAGTTCAACTTGCGGTACCGTTGTTCAGGGAATCGTACTAAATAATTGGTTTATGACAAGAAAAAATTTAGCTTTCACAATGGGCTCATTTGTGTCAACAATTTACTTGTTAATTATGACACCTGTTTTAACCTTTCTAATTAGTACGTTCGGGTGGCGTCACACCATGCAAGTTCTGTCTTGTTTGACTATACTAATAGGTATTCCTTGTGCGCTAATTATAAAAACTTCTCCTGAAAACATGGGACTAAAACCATATGGTTTTGGAGTTAAGGAATTCGAAAACGAATCAGTTGAAGATAGAAGAAAATCAATTGGCTTAAAAAAAGTATTACTTTCCCAACCATTTATGCTCACACTAGTTTTTTTCGTTGCAATTACTTTTGCTTCAAATATGAGTCAGCTTTTCCCCACGTATGCTGCCAAGGTAGGGTTTGGAGCCCAAACTGGGGGGTTAATGGAAACTATTATGACGGGAGTCGACATTCTGATTACGCCGTTATTTGCAGTTACAACTGAGAAATTTGGTGGGAAAAAAGCTTTGCCTTTATGGACTTTTTTCGGTATGCTCACGTTCCCTTTATTAATTGAAGCTACACTTAGACATAAGGTATTTTTTGCACTTGTTAGTTCAATTGGAGCAGATATTTTAACTGATATTTACGGACCTGGGGAGCAGATTTTTGCTAAGGATATTTTAGGTGAAAATTTTGCCGTTGGTTATTCATGTATTAATTCGATTACTTATCTTATCGGTGCATTTGCGGTACCAGTGGTCAGTTTGATCTATGAATATTTTTTAGATTGGAATATTGTGTTTGTATTTGGTATTTTGCTTTTAACAATAATGTTAATGATGCTTGCGCTTGGCTACCATAAATTACGTGATGCTGAATGCAATATTTAGTAATATAAAAGGATTGTTCTTTTTTCAGAACAATCCTTTTTCTTAGCTTATTTTTTATGATGACAGTTACAGATGCTACTAATGGCGTTTCGGGCAGAATAAATGCAGTAGCCTGCGTGCGTGCCACTCACCTCAACACCGTATGTATCTCCGTAGAGGACTCCTGAACCATCACTACCAATTGCATATAAATGTTTTAGTGGATGACCATTTTTATCGAGAACTTCATTATTAACGTTAACCTTTAACCCATCACCAGTAGTAAAAGCACCAACTTCCATTTCAAATGCGTAAAAAGGCCCTTGTTTTACCGGAAGTAGATATTTTGCATCTTTATTATAATCTGTGTCTATTCCTACTGAAGCCAATTCATTGTAGTGCTTGATACTTGAAGCAAGATTAGGAGCTTGAAGTTTTTCTGCCAGTTCATTCAATGTATTTGTCTTAGTAATAAAACTAAGCTTTTTGTCTAAAGCCTTTTTGATTTCCTTTTTTAAGTTTGGATAATTGGACAGTTTATAAAATGGATGTAGGTCAAGTGGAAACTTTTTAGCAGTAAAATCATCAATTGTCTTTTGGTCAAGAATGGCGAATACGCGATCTTGGCGTAGCATTGAATTACCTTCATTCGCCCAATTTGTAACGCAATCGTACTCATTCACAAAACGGTCACCGTTTTCGTTTACCCATAGGATCGGTTCATCACAAACTGCACTGCCTAAATTCCAGTCAGATAGTTCGTAAGCGGGAATCTGATTTGTCTTATCATAGATTTGCCCACCAAAGTTCATGGTCATACCGGTGAAAAACTTATGTGCACCAACTGACCAAGCCATTTTTAAGCCATCACCGGTGCTCTTTCCTGAGTTAACAGCAACGATCCTTTCGGGATTGTATTTGTGAGCTGACATCATTAGTTCTTTATTGTTTAAATAACCACCAGTAGCTAAAATAACGTTTTTGGATGATACAGTTTGTGTTGACTGGTTTGTTACGTTAACTAAGTTTAGTGAAAAGCCAATGTTCTTTTTAGTCAAATTCTCTGCTCGAGTCAGGGTTTTGATCTCAACCCCTTTTTCTTTAACGTAAGGTTCTAAAGCAATATGAATAGCTTCATCGCCATAACCGTCAAATAAGTGCCAGGTAGCAAATCCGGTACCCATGTTGACAACGCCACTGAATTGAACGCCGTGTTCTTGCAGCCATTTGACATTTCTCGCTGATTGCTGAATATAATTCTTCCAAATCATGCCATTTGCTTCATAATGAGAATAGTCTAGTTCAGTCTGAAGGATTTCTTCTGGTTTAACGTCAATTCCAGCTTGTTTCTGCATTTCAGATTGGACTGCAAAAATTCCCTCAACATAGTTTCCTGTCCCGCCAGTAGTTTTACCTTTTTCAACCAGAAGCGTTTTAAATCCTTTATCAGCTGCTTCTGTCGCGGCTGCGAAACCTGATAAGCCACCACCAATAATTACAACATCATATTTATCTGACATATTATTTATTTCCTTTCATTAATGTTTATATTTCTTTCTAACATTAATGATATCTTTCACAAATCGATTTGCCGTTTTTATAATAGAATATGCTATTACTAAAAGGAATGATAAAATGAATTTTACTCAACTACGTTGTTTTATTTATGTTGCCGACAATTTAAGCTTTACTATTGCAGCACAAAAACTGAATTTTTCGCAACCAGCAATTTCTAAAAATATCAATGACCTAGAAAAAGAACTAAGAACTAAATTATTGGTTCGTAATCCACATAGAATTGCTTTAACAGTTGATGGCAAATATTTTTATAATGTTGCATTGAACATTCTAAAAGAAAAGGATGCTGCTCTTGTAAATATTAAGAATGCACACAAGAAAAGGTCCTTTAGAGATGTGAATATTGGGCTAGATTATTCACCTTTTGAAAGTACAATCCTTACGCCTTTCTTAAGGCAATTTGAATCTGACAGCTTTAACTTTAAAGTAAATTATTTGGGAGATTATGTTTCTCAGTTGGCTGATGGAAAAATTGATATAGCGTTAGTTTCAAGTGATATTATTAAAGCTGCTCCTGAAATCGGGTTTAAAAAGCTATTAGACGGAAAATTTTGGGTAGTGTGCAACCAAAGCTCAGCATATCAATTTAAGAATCCAGTCGCTATATCCGACTTAAAGAATATCAAGCTTTTGGTCCCATTCACTGATCAGTCGTACCCTAGTATTTTTAAACTTAACCAAATCCTATACCAAAAATTTAGTGCGCAAAACATCAAAGCTATCGATAATTATTTTTTAATGGTTAATTACGTTAAAGCCTCGGATTCGATGGCGGCCATTCTTCCAAGTTTCACCGTTAATTATCAGCAAGCAGGTCTTAAATATTACAGACTAGATTATCAAGATAATTTTTCCTATGGAATGGCTTATTTAATGGGAAGAAAAAACGAACCCATTATTTTAAAAACTATGAAAAGCATGGAAAAAATAATTAGTAATATAAGATAACAAAAATGTTTTGTTAGTTCTTAGTTTGCAATGTTAATCTAAGCTGATTAATTTGTTTTTTTACTTTATAAAAGTTGCTTATAATATTTACTTATATAGTAATTTAATACGTAGAATTATTATCAAAATAAGCGAAAACTACAAAAGGATTAAATTTTTACTGCATATAGTGGCTCTTGGAAATTTAAAAATGAAATACACGCTTTAGAGTGGGCGGCCCCACAAAACAATATGTGAAATCATACAATTTAGAGTCGGTTAATACTAGTAATACTTAAACCACTGGCAATAATCCTGAGGAAATTATTGTAACAGTAATTGTTCCTAAATCACGTCTTTGAAATATTCGTGTTGGTAAGTTTTATATATCTGGCTTCATGGTAAGCAAAAATCAGCGCTTTTCGATTATTTATTAGGTACTAGTTTTGGCAAATGTAGTACCGATAATGATGGTCATAATGCTTACGTTAAGGCAAATGACATCAAAAATTTATTGTTGGTGTAAAATTAACTCCGTTAAGCACAACAAAAAAACCAAAGTAGTTGTAAATAAATAGTTAGTTTAATTGTAAAATTAGCTGGTAACAAAAAGTATAAGAAAAAACAATTTTCCTAGAACGACGAAACGCTGAACTTGCAGGTTCAACGCTTTTTCGTATACATTTTTTCTTGATATTGCTTAATTACCACGCCTTAAATACATCTGAGATAGAAAACAATGTATCAAACAAATAAGTGAATAGATTTTTAAATAAGATCATAATAGAATTTATTACACTTGTGATGATATTGTCGAATTAGTGAAATTACTTAATGTACTAGGAAATTGATCTCAAGATAAACGTTAAGTATGCATTCAAAAATTAAAGAGTCAATAATTTGTCAGAGTAACTTCTACAGATTATTGGCTCTGCGTCTTCGCGTCTGGCTCTTTAATAACTGTAATAATTCCATG
>CALYQE010000075.1 GCA_945281075.1 uncultured Lactobacillus sp.
AATTATAACATGGTGCAGCTTCAGTAGATTTTGTTACCGGTATCTAATTAAAGCATTAGTTTTTTGGCAGTATTGAAAAAATGTTAAGCATCTTGGAATGCAGATAGATTTAAATTTAAAGTTAGTTATGTGGTTTTTCTTTTAATTAGTGAAATCGGAATAGTAAACTTATGTTCTAAAATATTTTCATGCTTAAGGAGCTTTAAAAGATTAGAGCAAGAAACTTTAGCAATTTCTGAAGTATTTTGGCGAATTGTTGATAACTGCAATTTCTTGGCAATTGGTGCATCATCAAAACCTACTATACTAAGTTTATCAGGAACATTAAATCCCTCTTCAATTGCTATTTGATAGATATAACTTGCTACATTATCATTAATTGCAAAAATGCCTAATTTTCTGTGTTTACTCCAAAGCACTGTTAGTTGAGTTAATATTGCTTTTTTTGCTAAATAAATTTCATCTGAATTAGTATTGGTACTAATAATGGTTGGATTAGATATACCGCGGCTTTGTGCAGTTTCAGTAAAGCCTTTAATACGACTTTCATTGCTTGAAAATTCATTATCTTTATTAGTTAACATAATTGGGAAGCAATTTTTGTCAATTAAATGATTAGTTGCTAAGACAGCACCTGTGTAGTTATCTGAAGAGGCTGTAATTATGTTGTTGTTAAGTTTGGGGGAACGATCAATGAAAACCGTTGGCAGATCAACTTGCTCCTTTCTAATTACATTTTGCGTAGAAATAACAACTAATCCGTCAACCATATGATTACTTAATTTCGAAATATATTTTTCTTCAAGGCCGGCATTTCTTTCTGTATTACAAACTATGGTTAAATAGTCTTTTTTGAAAAAATACTGCTCACATTTTTTTACTATTGAAGCATAGTAAGAGTTAGTAATATCTGGAACTAGAATGCCAATTATTGCTAATCTGCCTTTGCGCATCCCCTTAGCAATTATATTTTGTGAATAATTATTTTCTTTAGCAATTCTAATAATCTTTTTCCTAGTAGTTTCAGAAAAGCGTCCAGTATTATTTAAAACTCTTGAAACCGTTGAAACTGAAAAGCCGCTTAACCGGGCAATGTCTTTTATTGAAGTTACTGACATAGTATGTGACCTTATTAATTTTATTTTTTATTTTATACTTTACATCTTGCAAACAACATTATACAATAAAAATGTAATTCGTGAAAACGGTTGCATAAATTGCAATTAAGCTCCAGCTTAAAGGGCTTATATTTTTTGCTATTTGCGCAAACGTTACCGCAACTTGCAATAATAATTTTACTATAGGAGGAGAAGTTATGAAAGTTAGTGATTTAAAGATCAAAGTATATGCTGATGGTGCAGTCATTGATGATATGGTAAAGGCTAAAGAAAGTGGGGTTGTTAAGGGATTTACGACTAATCCATCTTTAATGAAAAAAGCAGGTATAAAAGATTATATAGATTTTGCAAGGGAAGCTTTAGCTAAAGTATCAGGAATGCCGATTTCTTTTGAAGTATTTGCTGATGATTTTGACACTATGGAAAAAGAAGCTAAAAAAATTTCATCACTTGGCGATAACGTTTTCGTAAAAATACCAATTACTAATACTAAAGGTGATTCCTCGGTTCCATTAATAAAAAAGCTTTCTGCTGAGGATATTAAAGTTAATGTAACGGCGGTATTTACACTTCAACAAGTAAAAGATATTCTGGCTGTTTTACAGCCTGGGTCAAATAATATTATTTCAATTTTTGCTGGCCGATTAGCGGATATTGGAATAAACCCAACACCTTTAATGAAAAGAGCAGCTGAGCTTTGTCATAAAAATGAAAACTGTTGGCTTCTTTGGGCAAGTTGCCGTGAAGTAATCAATGTTTTTCAAGCTGACAATTGTGGGTGCGATATTATTACGTGTACTTCCCCTGTAATTGAAAAGTTTCCATTAATTGGCACAAAGCCAGAAGAACGTTCATTGCAAACAGTTCAAGACTTTAACAGGGATGTTAGGACACTTGGATTCTCAATTTTATAATTTTAAATTCAGAAAGTTGAGGCTTAAAAAATGTTTTTATCAGCGTTATTAGTAGCCATTCTTGCTACTATTTCACAGTGGTGGTTTTTTGCACCGGTAACTAGATGTCTAACTTATCCTTTAACAACGGGACTATTAGTCGGGGTGTTTATGGGTAACCCTATGTTAGGGATGCTTTCTGGTGCTACTATTCAACTGGTCTATTTGGGCTGGATTAATACTGGTGGCGTCATGCCGAGCAACACCATGGTTGCTGGTATTTTTGGAACTGCTTTAACCATTTTATCGGGTGCTAGTCCTAAATTAGCTGTGACTTTTGCAGTACCATTTTCTCTTATTGGACTTTTAATGGTTGAAATTTATCAAAGCGTTAACTCTTTTTGGGTTCACCGTGCAGATGCTGAGCTAGCAAAAGGTAATGTAAAGGCAATAAGATTTTTAAATTATATTCCTTCTTTAATTGTTGCAATAATTGTATATGGCATTCCGGCATTTTGCTTAGTATTCTTTGGTCGAAGTTGGGCACAAGGAATGCTCAATATAATCCCAAAAAGTTTGACTACGGCTTTAGAAGTTGTTGGAGCCTTAATGCCAGCTTTAGGTATTGCAATGCTGTTAAATTATTTAGGTAAGAAATCATTGATTCCATATTTCTTTATTGGTTTTTTCTTAACTGCATATCTGAAATTGCAAATAATGGCAATAGCTATATTTGCAGGACTGCTTGCCTATTTGCTTTATATTAATCAAAAAACTAATACAACGAATGTTGAAACTACAAAGAAGAAAGTACGAAGACTAACTCTTCAAAATAGAAGTGGTGAGCAAGAAGACGATAGTAAAGCTGCAAAACAAAGAACAAATATAGCTCAAAATATTTCTCCTTTGAATTATCAAATTAAATTAACTCATGGTGATTTAGTAAAAACCTGGCTATGGGAACAGTCAGATGAAGCCGCATATAATTATGAGCGGTTACAAGCATTGGGCTTAACTAACATGATGATTTATCCTATTAAAAAATTATATCCTAAAGAAAGACAGGCTGATGAATTAAAGAAATACATGGTATTTTTTAACACGGAACCACATATGATTGGCCCAGTTATTCATGGTATAGCACTTTCAATGGAGGAGGCTCGTGCTAATGGTGCTGATGTTAGTGCGGAGGACATTAATGGTGTTAGAACCGGATTAATGGGTCCAGCTGCTGGTATTGGTGATACAGTTCAACAAGGTATTATTTTCCCAATACTTGCAAGCATTGGTGCAACTATGGCGTTGGATCACAATTACTTTGGTCCTATTATGTTTACTTTCGTTTTTGAATTAATCATTTACACCATTGGATATTGGATGTTTATATATGGTTATAGGAAAGGCAAAGCTTCAGTTGTTTCTATTTTAAAAAGCGGCTTACTTGACAAAGTAACTAATGCATTCTCTATAGTTGGTCTAATGGTTGTTGGGACAATGGCGGCTACGAGAGTAACTATTAAAACCCCCTTAGTTTGGCATGTTGGGCAAAGTGTAATTAAACTGCAAGCTTTATTTAATCAGTTAGCACCAAGCCTGATTCCATTATTAGCTACATTATTAGTATGGTGGCTTTTAAGAAAAAAAGTTAATGCAAGTATCATTGTAGTTGGAATATTCGTAATTGGAATTCTATGTTCTTATCTCGGAATATTAGCTGTCATTTAAAGGAGGGTCTAATTTGATACAAGTTATTTTAGCTAGTCACGGAGACTTTTGCTTAGGTATTAAGCAAACGGTAGAAATGATTGCTGGATCAGCTGATGATCTCAAAACAATATCGTTTAGACCAGGACAAAGTCCTGAAGATTATACAGAAAAGTTTAGTCAAATTTTAGAAGATACGAGTAAACAGCCAACATTAATTTTAACTGATTTAAAGGGTGGAACACCATTTAACACTGCTATGCTTTTAAAGCAAAGTCACAATTTAGAAATTGTGACTGGAGTAAATGTTCCGATGCTACTGAGTATCATCACTTTAAGAACTGAGAATAGTTCAATTGATGAATTAATCAGTGCTGCACTGACTAAAGAAAATTGGGGTATTGAAAATAGTAAATTAGGAGGTCTACATCATGCAAAACTTAGTCTTAACGAGAATAGATGATCGTTTGATTCATGGTCAAGTAATGACAAAATGGCTTAAGGAAACTGGAGCGGAAAATGTCGTTATTATTGATGATGCAACATCTAAAAATGAATTTGTGATTAATGTTTTTGAGCAAGCAATACCTGAAGATATTGGTATAGGAGTGTTTAATAAAGAAGATGGGGTTAAGTTCTTTTCCCAACCATTGGAAGCACCAACAATGATTTTAGTTAAGGTTCCAGAAACGATTGAGTATTTGATTAATCATGGAGTTGATATTAAGGACTTGGATTTGGGCGGAATGGGTGCAAAAGATGGCCGTAGTACGTTATATCAGTATATTTCTACTAGTCATGAAGAAGACCAATGTTTTTATCGATTGCTAGATAAAGGAATGAATGTTTATGTTCAAATTGTTCCACAAAATGAAAAGCAACCAATAAAACCTTTACTAGATAAGAAAGAGAGCTAATGAGTTTATTTAAAAAAGCTTAAACTTTGATATTAACCCATCTAATTGAATATCAATTTTAAAGATATGATAATTGTGCATTATTGATTTAGTGAGTAAGCTTATAAGGCTGTTTTAGTAAAATGCTTTATTTAGGTATTGAATAAAGCATTTTGATTTTACATTGTTATGTATTTTTGCCAAGAAAAAGCCAACAAAAGCATTTTAGAATTGCCTAAAGTAGTTTTTTATGAAGCGCCAAAGTGTGGACGTATTGCCCCCTTTTAGTGATGTATGTGTTGTATTAGAAATTAAATATTAGAGGTAAAAGTAGCAGTTTGGATAAAACGGCTACTTTTTGTTTACTTAATTTTCCATAAAAATAGTGAAGCACAAGTGAAAAGTTGAACATAACATAATTTGGACTTAAAGTGCAATTCTCAGAAAATGTAAGCGATTATAATTGAACTTAACAGTAGAGAGGGGGTGAAGTACATTGACCAACTGGAATAAAGAGATCTTATTAAAGATCATTAAAGAAGGGTTGGTTTCGCAAAAAGATCTTCGAAAAGAATTTTCCTTAACTGATCGACAAATCAGTTATGCAATCAGCAATATTAATATCAATCTTAAAGCTCAAAACTTGCCATTAATTATATTAAAAAACAAAACATATTCTGCAAAAAGAGAACTATCGAGTCAGATTATCACTAATGTCGAAGGGACTACAAAGCAATTTTTTCCACCAGAAGAAAGGTGGATTCTTATGGTGATAATGATATTGAGTAGAACTGAACCAATTTATTTAAATGATATCATAGCAACTTTGAATATTAGTAAAAACACTGCTCTTGCTGATCTAAAAAAACTAAAAATAACTCTAATAAAAGTAAATTTAAAAATTAATTTTTCTAGAAGAAATGGCTACACGATTGTTGGAAGCGAGTGGGAAAAACGTATGGTACTTTACCAAAGTTTTAAAAAGCTATATGCCGAATTCAATTTCGAAGATTGTGTTTTCTGGAGCACCAACTCTGAAAATAACTATGCTGAGGTAAAACGTGATTTAGTGAATATCGAGTCAAAACTATGTCGAAAGTTTACGGATGATGCATTCTTCGTTTTAGCTCGATTTTTGTCAACAGTTTTACATCGAATAACGCAGGGCAAATTGCTAAATAATACGAACCTAGCCTCAGATGAAGAGATTAAGCAAACTGAGGAATATACAGCACTAAAAAAAACAATTTTTTCTAATTTGGTTCCTCAAGAAAAAAGTTTTGTCGCCTTATTCATTTTAGGTGCGAACATTAAACGGCAAAAAGCAATAACTGTTTCTATGCAAACTCAATTAACTAATGCTCTTTGGGAATTTTTAAATGAATTTGAACTAAGATCTTTTATCGTTTTGCCTGATAAAAAGAATTTACTCAAAAAATTAATGGATCATTTTAGGCCAGCATATTTTCGAATTAAATATAAATTACCAGAAATTAATCCAATGTTTGCTGAAATTATTGACAAATATCGCAGTCTTTATGAGTTTGTCCTGCAGTCAATTGGTCCGCTAAACAAGTTTTTTGGCACAACTATATCAGCTGATGAGGTAGCTTTTGTCACGATTTTTATTGGTGGTCACCTTGTTCAAAATAAAACTGATGAATTTAAACGGAAAATTGGTCGAGCTATTCCAGTTTGTCCTAATGGCGTTTCTGCATCAAAATTGCTTGAAAGCAATTTGCGAGCTGCTTTTCCAGAACTATCTTTTTATCCAGCTTGTTCAGTTCGCGAATACCAGCATTTTATTTTGCCATATGATTTGGTTTTTTCAACAGTTCCCTTAAAGTCCACCCGCACAGTTTTTGTTGTTAATGAAATTTTAAATGAGCATAGTATTGCCCAATTACGAAATGATGTTTTTAAAAAATTATTCAACCTAAATTTTGCAAATGTTGACATTCAGGAGATTATTTCAACTGTAGGACGATTTGCTGAGATTAAAGACAAAAGGGGACTAGAAAATGGTATTACTCAACTTTTAATTCCCAAAAATAATTTGTCCGAATCGGGAATACATTCAAATAATAATACAAATGTGTACAAAAAGCTGATCTTTGTTAAGCATCATATGCCTTGGAATAGGATTTTGGAAAAAGTAGTAATGCTTGCGATTCAAGATCAGGTTGTGAGAAATGATTTTTGGTTTGAATTGAAAAAAGAATACGTTAAGCAGCCTGAGTACATTTTGTTGAATAGAAAAATAGCCTTGCTACACCTAAATCCGGACTTATTCAAACAGAAACTGGGACTGATTTTTTTAATTTCTAAGAATGGCTTGGAGTATGCAGGATATAAAATTCACTTCGTAGCCTTGCTAACAACGCCAAATAAAACAGATCAATTGCAACTATTATATGAGTTGAAGCACATAGCCGAGGATGAACCCTTTATTAAAGAATTGATCCAAGTTTCAAGCAGTGAAGAAGCAATTGAAAAAATAAAAAATTATACCACTAAGAAAGAAGAGGATTAGTTTTGCCATTAGCAGATTATGTTAAAAAAGATACGATTTATTTGAAATGTCAAGCGCGAAATAGAGGTGAACTCTTTTCTCAAGTGACAGAGGATCTTTTGAGCAAGAAATACGTAAAAAAAGGATTTTTAGATTTCATTAACAATCGGGAGGATAAGTATCCAACAGGGTTGCAGCTTAAAGATTATACGGTAGCAATTCCACATGGTGATCCGAAGTACATCAACAAACCATTCATTGCGGTGATTACTTTGTTAAAGCCAATCTTAATGAGGCAAATGGACGATGTGACAAAAACTTTATATGTTGACACGCTTTTTATACTAGGCTTGAGTAACGGAACGGATCACCTGAGTATTCTGCAAGAAATTATGAAGCTATTGCAAAAAGGCTCATTTGTTAAAAAAATTAGGGCTTGCAATAGTAAAGACGAAGTTGAATTTATAATAAAAAACGCTGAAAAAGCATTAAAAGGAGAGATATATGAGCAAGAAAATTAATATTTTGGTGGCTTGTGGAAGTGGAGTCGCAACTTCAACTATAGCTGCGGCAGAAATAAAGGATGTATGTGCTGAATATGGTATTAAAAACTATACAATTTCTAAGTGCAGTATGACTGAAATGCCAAGTCAAAGCGATAATTTTGATATTGTTTTTACCACTAATAACTACCGTGGGAAAATTTCAAAACCTCTGATCAGTGTGACTGGTTTTATTACCGGTATAAACACAAAAGAACTAAAGAAAAGAGTGGGACAAAAATTGTTATCACTTCAAGAATAGAGGGGCAAGAATATGGAAATATTAGGACAAATTTTTAAAACCATCATTAACATTGGTGCAACAGCACTTTTACCAATTATCATTTTCATTCTGGGATTGATCTTCAGAATGAAAATTGGCGATGCAATTAAGTCGGGACTGACTGTCGGTATCGGTTTTATGGGTCTAACTTTGGTCGTCAATTTATTAACTTCATCTTTAAAACCAGCAGTGGAATATTATTCTAAATTAGGCACGGGGTACACCATTACTGATATAGGCTGGCCAGCTGTAGGAGCCGCCTCATGGGTTGCTCCGTTTGCTGGTTTAGCTATTCTACTTGGAATTATCATTAATATTATTTTAGTTCGAATTGGCTGGACCAAAACAATGAACGTTGATATTTGGAATTATATGCATTTTTTAATTCCCGGTTCGCTAGCGTATGTTTTATTTAATAATTTTTGGATAGGTCTTTCTGTTACAGTTGGAATGTCCATTGCTTCGCTTTTTATTGGAGATAAACTGGCAAATAAATGGCAGGAATATTTTGGTCTTGAAGGGACCACTTGTACGACAATTATTTACACTGCTTGGGTAATGCCATTTGCTTGGATGATTAACAAATTAATTGACTTTATTCCAGGCTTAAATAAGGTGGACTTGAACTTAGATAAAGTGAATAAAAAGCTAGGCGTTTTTGGTGATTCATCAGTAATTGGAACAATTGTTGGTCTACTTTTAGCGTTATTAACTAAGCAAAATCTTGCCAATACAGTAACAATGGGTATTGGAATAGCCAGCGTAATGGTTTTAATGCCAAAAATGGTAGGGGTTTTAATGGAAGGAATTTCTCCCGTTGGCAAAGCTGCTCGAACTACGATGTCCAATCAAATGGGCAAAAAGACTAACTTAAATATTGGAATGGATATAGCTTTGGGACTAGGTGATCCTACGACGGAAACAGCTACTGTTATTACTATTCCGCTGGTGATTATTTGCGCTTTACTTTTGCCAAATATCAAGTTGTTTCCTGTTGGTCTTTTAATGTCAATTATTTATATTTCAGTTGCCGGAACATTAATGACAAAAGGAAATTTATTTAGAACGATTATTATTGGTGTGATTTTCTGCAGTGTGACGTTGTATCTTGAGGCATATGTTGCCCCAGGTGCAACCAAGATGATTCAGACAGGTGGAGTTCATGTCGGTGGACTTTCTTCAGATTTAACTCTTTCAGAGCCGTGGAATGCGTTTATTTATTGGTTAAGTACGATTATTTAGATAAAATTGGGAGGCCTTTTTAATGCGAGAAATTTTACCATCAATTTTTGGAGCAGATATATTACATCTGCAGGATGAAATCGATATTTTAGAAAAAGAAAAGGTAGGCACGCTTCATGTAGATATGATGGATGGCAACTATGTTTCAAATATTGCCTTTGGACCTAATCAAATAA
>CALYQE010000076.1 GCA_945281075.1 uncultured Lactobacillus sp.
AATGACTGATCTTGGCTAAGTTATTAATAAACGGGTCATCCATGGTTTCAATCGACAGCATCACGTTCTTTTTAGCCGCCAAGTGCACACACTTCGTTAGATTTTCAACGTATAATTCGCGCGATAAGGCGCTTTTGTCCTCATAATAGACGTCATAGCCGGCCATCTGAATATTGTGAATGCCTAAATCAACGCATAAGTCGACGGCTTTAGCTAGCATCTGCACAGACTTTTGCCGGACAGCAGGATCCTTTGACCCCAGTGGAAAGCGGCGGTGTCCTGATAACATCAGATTGTTGATCCGCATCCCTGTTTGCCACATCAGATCCCGCATGTGGCTGCGCTCTTCGTGGCTCCAGTCAAGCCGGGCCAAGCGAGCATCGCTTTCATCAACGGAAAATTCGTAAAAATTAAAGCCCAGTTCATGCGTGAGTTCAAAGGTCTCGCGCCAAGATAGGTCTTGCGGCAGTGCTTTTTCATAAATACCTAGTGAATTAACGGTCATGATGATCATTCAGCCTTTCTTGTAAACTACTTAATCCAGTCCAATTACCATCGAGCGCTTTTAATAATGAACGGTAAACCTGATATTTTTGCTCATAAATTTTCGTCGCTGTCGGTTGCGGTTCATAACGTGCAACAACCTTTGTCATCTTAGCTGCCGCCGTTTGTAAATCAGGATAAACTCCACTCCCAACGGCACAGGCAATCGCACCGCCCAGTCCACCTAACTCGCTCACCGCAGTCAGTTCAATTGGCAGATTCAAAACATCCGCAAACATTTGCACCCATTGCTTTGAATTGCAGGCACCACCAGACATGCGAATTGCAAGCGGTGGATGTCCGAGAACTTTTAGTAATTGGTCAAGGTGATAATGATGCGCAAAACAAATCCCTTCATACACGGCTCTAATCATTTCTGATTTGGTAGTTGAACTTTGCAGACCAATAAATGCTCCCTCCGCATCAGGATCAACATTGCTGCCATATAAAAATGGGAAAAACATTAATTGCGCATAACTTGGATCGGTGCTTTCCAGCATCATTTCCAAATAATCATAGATTGACTTGCCGTTATCCTGCGCGTTCTGGATCTCATCTGCCAATAACATTTTCAGCATTAGGTCCAAATTCCCGGCAGAAGTAGGGCTAGAAGCCTCGATTAGATTTTCGCCGGTCGGAAAGATTGAATTCATCAAGCCGGAGGCAAGTGGTGCTTGCTCCTTGCTCGGAAAAATATTCATGTTCCAGGTTCCGGCAATCATGCTGAACAACTGATCATTGAGCACCCCAGTTGCCAGTGCGCACGCATCAATATCAAACATCCCGCCATAAACCGGCGTGCCCGGGATCAAGCCGGTCGCTTTAGCGGCTTCAGCCGTTATTTCGCCAGCAAAATCCGTCGCACCAATTAGTGGCGGTAATTTCGTGATGATTTCAGGAATCCCGAAAAAGTCGGCTAGCTTCCGATCATAATTTCCGGTGGAGAGATTAATTAAGTTATTGCCCGACGCATCGCCTAATTCCTGGCAGATTTTGCCGGTTAGCAGATAGCGAATGAAGTCCTTGTTTGACAAAATATAACCAATGCGTTGGTAATTTTCCGGTTGCTTTTCTTTCAACCAGCGCAAGATAACCGGCGCCTGACTGACCATAATTTGCTGGTGACTAATTGGATAAATTTGCTCTACCCGCTTATTCAGCTTCGCAGCAATTCGCTTTCCCCTGCTATCAGTTGACAAAATACCGTTCATAAAGATTTTGCCGTCAGCTTCAAGCGTATAAAGTCCTTTCCCGTGTCCCACCACCGTCACAGCACTGAGCTGCTTAGCGGAAAGGTGAGCGCGCTGCAGGGCTTCTTGAATAACGTGACCAATATCTGCCAGCAGTGTCGTCAGTTTGATTTCTTGAAAATCAGGCTGTGGTGATATTCTTTTGGTAGCAAAAGCAGCCTTGGCGAGTTGATGACCTTGCTGATCGGTAATAATCGCCTTCGTATTCGTTCCACCATTATCAATGGTTAAAAAGTAGTTCATTTTGTTCACCTTATTCGGCACTAATTTGATAAATTGCCAGTTCATTCGCCTCACGGTTGGCTGCTAAGAGATACTGCTGTTTGTTTTTTTCATAGACCGTCACATTGCTAGGGCCTAAGTGCGTGCCGATTAGCTCCGTCGTTAAGGCGGTATCCGTAATTAATTCAAGCCCCTGCTCGCCCGCACGCCAGCCAAAGAGAAAACAGTTTTGCCCGTTAATTTCTCCGCCCCAAATGGCATGTCCAAATGGCGTTAAAGTTTTGCTAGTGGCAATGGTGTTGAAATTGGCGTCGTACATTCTTAGGTGCGAGCCGTGAAAACCCTCGATAGTCAAGTATTCTAGCTGACCGTCGTTATTAAGGTCGGCTGCTGCCAAATCGGAAGTCTCGTGACTTGCTAATTGCTGCAAGCACCAATCGTGATTTTTCGTCGGATAATCTAGGCGAAAAATCCCTTCGGCGCCGGTAATCAAGGAATAGTCGTTCATCCTGTGGTAACCGTGGTTTTTAGTGATTCTGCTTTTTAACGCATGCAAAGCGGTGATTTGGGCTTTTTGATCATCATAGGTGCCCACCCAGACTTTGCCCGGATCGGACCAATCTTCCGTGAACTGCTTAGAATTAGCAATCGAGCAGCCAACATACCAATATGCCGCACTATCAGGTTGCGGAATAATATCAAAGCGGTGAATATAGGGAAACTCCCCGACTATGCTTTGCTCCCAACCCTGACCGGTAAAAGTCTCTTTTACAATGCGACACTGGCGTGAATTAAATCCCGGATAGAATTTTTGCGTTGCCAAAAAATTCAGTGTGCCTGGAATTGGTACTAGTGTCATCGTGCCTCCGACACTCGGCCAAACGGTTGTCTTTTTAAACTGATTGTCTAAGTCATAGGCATAGCAGGGCTGATTTTCTTCTGATGCAACAACAACAAAATCGCGTCCCAAAGCCTTTAAGCGCATAATTGCATAGCAATGATCCAACTGATCACTAAAAATTTTTTTAAACTCCATCGCTCCACCTCATCTAATTTTGCTAAAAAGAAATCCCCGTAAGACAGTGTGTCAGCTGGGGATTACTTTTGGCTGGGAACTTCAAAAAACTGCGCGAACATCCCTAAATATTTCTAATTAACTTGATTTAGTGGCTGATGATCACGCAAATAAGAAATTAAATTCTGCGAAGCTTCGGCTGCAATGGCCGTTCTTGCTTCTAAGGTGCCCGTTCCGGCATGCGGTGACAGAACCACGTTATCTAAATCACGCAAAGCCTGCGGGATATCCGGCTCAGTTTCATATACGTCTAGTCCCGCACCGGCAATGTCGCCATTCTTCAGAGCCGCAATTAAATCATCTTGTTTAATTAATTGACCACGAGCGGCATTGATAATATAAGCAGAATCTTTCATTTGCTTGAAGGTCGCCGCGTTAAAAATGCCCGTAGTTGATGGCAAGGCAGGAGCATGCAGCGTAATCACATCAGAGGTTTCAACCAACGTATCAAAATCAACGTATTTGACGTCAAGCTTATTCTCTAAATCACTATCCAGACGGTGCGCATCATTGTAGATAACTTTCATGCCAAAGACTTGCGCAAACTTAGCAACTTCAGAACCAATGCGTCCCATGCCGTAAACGCCAAGCGTCTTGCCCTGCAGGCTCATCCCCATATACTGAGGTTCAGACACATCAATCCAGTTGCCTGAGCGAACCACCTTGTCATAAAAGTGCAAGTGCCGCACAGCCGCTAATAAGAGCGTAAAGGTCATCTCAGCAGTTGGAACGCGCACGCCTTGCGGACAGTTGGCTACGACAATGCCCTTTTGTTTGGCATATTCGATATCAATATGGTCAAAGCCAACACCATTAGCGGTAATAATCTTCAGGTTAGTGCCAGCATCGATTAATTCGCGATCGCCCTTTAATCCCATGATGAGCAAGCCCTCATATTCGGGCAAATGCTCTAGCACCCATGCACGTGTTTCTTTTTCAGGTTCATAGGTTACATCAAAGTTTTTTCTTAATTCAGTCAATCCGGCCTCAGGAATGATACCAGTTACTAGTACTTTTGCTTTACTCATTTATCTGCTCCTTACTTATTTTTAAAAACAGGGTCTTCACTATCACGCATTGCTTGCACGTTTTGCGGTTTGAAGTAAATGCGGTTGGCGTTGTTGTACAAAACATCTTCTAATTCCGCTTCAGTGAAAATGTCCGTTGCTTCCAGCCACGTTGCCAAGTTGTGATAGGAATTAAAAGTTGATGACCACGGCGAATCGGTGCCCCAAAAGATTCTTTTCGCGCCCAGAACTTCCTTCGCCAAAGCAACGTCTTTTTGGCACCGAGGAAATGGAAATTCGGTTTCCTTTTCAATATCCTGAATTGCGGAAATTTCGGTGCTAATATTCTGATATGGTTCCCACTGCTCTAAAGCATTTTCCAACCGATTCAGGTGGTCGGCATTCGGGAAGGACAAGTGGCAGACAACAAAGTCGAGCTTTGGATAGCGCTGGGCCAGATTGACAATTGCCTCTGGCTCGTAACTAAATTGCGTGTAGTCACCATAATCAACGGTAATCACAAAGCCAGGATAATCAGCGAAGAAATGGAATAATTTGCCAAGCTCCGGCGAAGTATCTAAGCGAAACGGCTTGTGATAGCCGTGCAGTCCGCCGCCTTGACTAATTTCCAGCTTGATTGCCCGAAAGCCAAGGTCCTCAACATGCCGTCTAACAATTTCCATTGCATTATCGGCAAATGGATCAACGGAAAAAGCGGCGATGAATTTATCAGGATATTTTTTAGCGGCTTGGTATGAATAGTAATTCTGGAAACCATACAAGCTGCCCTGCAGTAAAACTGCCTTTTCGACATCATTTTCCTGCATAACCTTTAACGCTGATTCGGCCGTAAAATCATGGTCGCCCCAGCCATCTGGAATGAGGTGCAAAAACATGCCGTTGTCCCAAATTGCTTTGCCATCTCCCAAAGGGGTCATGCGACCCTTAGCGGAGAGGCCAGCAACTGACCGTACTAAATGCAAGTGCCCATCTATTCTTTTCATCGTTAAAATCTCCTTTTTGAAATCAATACGTTATTTTCTCATCACTACCAGCATAACCCTCATTTTTAGCAGCCATCTTGTTTAAGTACTGCCAAATCTGCGGCCGATACCGTCTTAATCCAAATAATAATGCCAAATATATGATAATTGCTAAGCCAATAAAGAGCGGATTTTGCGAAACAAATGCTGCAAAAACGAGTGCATTTAATGGCCGGGACATTAAGTTAAAACTCGTAATTAACACAATGCCTGCCGGCAAGGCAACCCCGTAATGCGAAACTGCTCCGGTATAAAAACTCCCAAGCCAGCTAGATGCGTATAAGCCCAGACTGAACCAAACGATACCATTGGCAATTACTTTTAAAATATTACCACGAGTTAGCGCAACAATTGACTCAACCATGAAAGGTAATGAAATCAGGTCAACAATCGGTAAGGTTTTGTTCCCCGGCAGAATAAACGCAATGAGTACCATAATTGGAATTAGGATTACACCGGAAATAATCGTTGCGGGCTCGCCATAACCGACACCGTCATCAACACCAAGGAACCAGCGCTTTTTGTTCGTAGTTTCATCCGTAACTTTGGCAGCTTTGTCAGCATCCTTGTGCGTATTTTTATCAATTTCGTCCGCTAACGGCGTAAAAGCTTTGGAAAAAACATTGGTAACCAACGGGAAAATCGTCATTACGGCCGACAATTGAACGGCAACTGACAAAATTTGTCCCCAAGCCTGCAAAGTATTCAGGCTCTTTAAGTTACCTAAAATTCCGATTAACAGGCCAAGCAATGCCCCCAAAGTTGTTGGTTCGCCAAAGACGCCCAGCTTGTTTTTAAAATATTCTGGCGTCATTTTTACCTTATTAAAGCCAAGCAAATTCCATATCGGATCTAGAATAATTGCCGGAATAACCTGCTCAATATTATGCAGGGAGGCGACCGACGCATTTTTAACGCCATAATAGTCAGACCAACGATCTGCCTGAATCTCGGCCAATGCTAAAGCATACAGCAGCATAAAGAATGATAATCCTAGAGATAGCCAAAAGTTATGCGTAACGTAGTAGCACATCGTGCCCCAAATCATAAAGCCGAAATTGTTCCATAAGTTGGAAGCCATGAAAATCTTGGTAACGCCAAAAGCAAACAATAATACTTCCGCAATTAGCCCAAAAACAAAGAAGCTTAAACCAACCGTCGAGCCAAATGAAGCTAACGAACCCGCTTGCCAACCAATATCAACGATTGGCAGCTTAATCCCGGTGTTATTGACCATTTGCTTAATAATCTTAGTGATTGTTGGCGTAAAGGCCTGAATTACCCAGCCAAAGCCGGTTAGTCCCACACCAGCATAAAACGCACTCATCATCGCGGTTTTGGGTTTAACTTTTAAACACAGCGCAACGATAAAAATCATGATTGGTACGACAACACTAGCACCAAACACTTGGAAAATCCGATTAACAGTTTCTAACACGCCCTCATCCTCCTTAATCTTAGAAGTGAGCTTGCAGCTTTTCCCAGACTAGTAATAGCTAGATCTCGGGCTCCAGTTGCAATTTCTAATTTGTTTAATGTCTATTTTTTGATAATTATTAATGATCGAATGATTATTTTGCCAAGCTGCCAGATTAATCTTTAACGGACTAATCACTTTCTCACCCGCTTTCTTGCTTCTCCCAGTCAGCTTTCTTGTTAACCGGTTAACAAAATGCGTCAGTTTAATTGCTGTAATCATAAAAATTACGTTATACTTAACTATATAAATGATTGATTGAGGATTAATGATGGGAAAATTAACAATTAAAGACATTGCCATGATGGCCAACGTCTCAACTGCAACAGTATCAAATTATCTTAATGGCAATTATGATCACATGTCGCTAGAAACACGCAAAAATTTAAACCAGATAATTAGCGATACCAAGTTTCGCCCCAATTTCACCGCCCGTAATCTAGCTAAAAATGACAACAAAACAATTGGCGTTTCAATTGCTGATATTACGAACCCCTTTACTTCACAGGTTTTATCCGGCATTTACGAGCAATGTGATAATTACCATTATCGTGTTCTATTTACTAATGCCGACAACAGTGAACAAAAAGAAATTGACAATATTACCAGGCTACAGAATGAAGGCGTTGCCGGAATTATCGTTGACCCCGTCAATCCCGACAGTCCCATTTACCAATCATTATCAAATCAAAATACGGTGATGGTCGATCGCCAAGCGACCAATCTTATCATTGACACCGTTGCTACCGATAATCTGGCTTCAGTCGAAGAACTGGTTGACCAAATGCAAAAGCGCAATTACGATAACCTTTACTTTGTCACTTGGCCTTTTCAAAACATCAGCACCAGAACACAGCGCTACGAAGGATTCATTAAGGCAACCAATTATTCGACCTTAAACCATCTTGTAGCGGTGCCTCATCACGGTAAAGAGCTTGAGTACCAACAGTTTACCGCCAATATTGCCACCATTATGCAAGAAAATACGGACACCAAAGTCGGATTCTTCTGTATGAATGCCCGCGTGCTCTTGCGCTTGCTACAAGCAATGCAACAACTAGGCTATTCATATCCTGCAGATTACGGTGTGGCAACTTATGAAGAATTTGACTGGATGCAAGTAATGACTCCGCCAATTAGCTGCATCCGTCAGGATTCATACTCAATCGGTCAAACGGCAATGCACATACTCCGACAAAAACTTGAACAAAAGCTGCAGCGTCAGCCTACTTTAAAACTAATTCCTACCCAGCAAATTTTGCATGATAGCTTTTAATCAGCCCCTTTGCATTTTAACTAGTGTCTTTTTTGTTAACCGGTTAACAAAACTTATACTTACATTGTATGCGCTTTCCAAAAGTTGTCAAGCAATTTTTGAAAATATGCGACTGGCATATAAAAAGGCATTACTTTTTTAAAGTAATGCCTTTTTTGTAAGGCTACATAACCTTACTTTATGAGAACAAGACGCACATAACACGGTACAACTATAAACTGCTTTTTTAAAACTAATCAGCATTTATTGCGGTAATTAGCTTGGCAATTTCTTTTGGATACTCCCATTGAAGATAATGAAACGAACCCAAAGTAATAATTTGCGAGCGGTTATTTTGGTTAAAATATTCTGAGCGCTCATATTCTTTTTGTCGGTACGCCTCTGTAAAAATATTTACCGGTACGTCGTCATTTATGCGCTCGGCGGACTGCCAAAAACCGTCATTTTGCATGGCATTAGCAGCCGCTTGATTTGCTTGATCATCAAATCGATCCGCATTTTCCGTTGTAGTTTGCCAAAAAACTGTTGCTTCTTTTTTGGAAAATAAGCTAAAGATTTTATCATGAATAAACTCTTCAGCGTTTTGCTCTTGCTTTTCCTGGTCAAGATAGGCCTGCTCTTTTGGCGGATTTAAGATTATTTCTCTCGTTGTCGGCTCAAGATAGATCAGTGCCTGCAGATTTTTTATTTTTCCCTGCAGTTGAAAAGCATAAACGCCACCGATACTGTGCGCTACAATGATTACTTCTTCTGCATTAAAGCGATTAATTATTGCAGCAAGTTCATCCGCTTCACTTGTGATCGTATATGGTGCGAGCGATTTGCCGCTAAAACCCGTATTCAAATAATCAGGTGCAAAAATACCATCTTCTGTTGGTAGTTCATCAATTACCTTGGCAAAGCTCTGCGCAGTGTCAAAGCTGCCAAAACTGTTGAGAAAAACAACCAGAGGGTTGCCCTTCCGATAAGCATATTCAATTTGGCCCAATTTTGTGGTGCAATAATTATTTTTCATTGTACTGTTAACCTAGACTATTTTCCTTGTGTTAATTTTAGAACCGCGCTAACTGCCGTTGAAGCAATTGTACCAACGATTAGCCAGCCCAGATAGTTACGCGGTTGATTATGTGTAATTAGCGGTCCCATGCTCCATAATTGATTTTTAGCAGTTGCCACTACAAAAATTCCGATTACTAAAATCCATAAAACAATCGCCAATATTTTCATGCTTTTTCGCCTCTTATTAACAACTTATTTTTAACTTGAATAATTCACATTATAACAATCTGAAATTTCCTTAAAATGCTTGTCAATGACGACCTGCCGCAAATCACCCTACCAGATTTTAACCCTTTTCTCTGGATCAAGCCACATGCCATCAGTCGGCTTAACATCATAGGCTTGGTAAAATTCATCTTGGCACTGCACCTGAACATTGACCCTAGCTTGTGACAAAGCAT
>CALYQE010000077.1 GCA_945281075.1 uncultured Lactobacillus sp.
CTCATGCAGAATAAAGAAAATGTTGATTGGCAGAAACCGGACTCTGTCATCAGGGCTAGGATCAGAAAGAATTCAAATCCGCCTGAAGTTTCACCTACTGGTGAGTGGCAACTCTTTGTCCGCGGACATGCCCCGGCAGGAATTGTTGACGACACCAGTGATGATGATAGCAGCAATTCTCAAGCTGGCTCCCAATCAACTTATGAACAACAGAAAAAGACGGTTAAGCGGGAAAAGAAGCCTTCTGAAACACAATCAGAAGATAACCAAAACGATTCCGGTCATGACAAGGATCAAAATAATAACGGGTCTAATCCCCCGGAACAAGATGATAATAAACCTGATCAGCCCGCTGACTCAAACGATAAAAATGATAAAAAGCCGGCTAATAATGGCACAGAAGGAACAGAAAAAGACGATCGTCACTAAATAATAAAAGAGCACAGCATTTTGAAAGCTGTGCTCTTTTTTATTTCACTTTTAAGTATGTATAAGGATCCTCTTTATCCCGGGCGGTCATTGAATACCGCCCAAAAAGAATCATGGCATGATGAGTATGGATCCACTCATCTTTGGGTAAAACTTCTTCCAATCTTTTTTCAATTTCCAATGGCTTTGCATTCTGGGCCACGATATGAAATCTTTTGGAAATACGGGCAACGTGGGTGTCTACCGCAATTGCAGGGATGCCATAACCATCAGCTAGAACAACTTTGGCTGTTTTTTCGCCGACACCAGGCAGCTTAACCAACAGCTTTTTATCTTGCGGAATTTGGCCATCATATTTTTCAACTAGAATTTCCGCCATTTCCTTCAAGTGCTTTGCTTTCGAATGATAAAGACCGATCTGTGCAATATGCTGTTCAATTTCAGGAATTGCTGCCTGAGCTAAATTCTGGGGCTCGGGATAATCCGCAATAAACTTTGGCATTACGCGATTAACCATTTTATCAGTTGTCTGTGCGCTCATTAACACCGCGCAGAGCAGATGAAATTTAGTATCCCAGACCAACTCGCTTTTGGCGTCAGGATACATTTGGTTAATCGTGCGCAGCACTTTGCGTGCTTCTTCAGTACTGAGTAATTTTTCTTTTGGCATTTAGCGATTCCTTTGTAAAAATTGTTGGACTTCACCGCTGGTTTTGAGGTTATGTCTTTGCCAGTTGAGGAGAACGCGGTCAACGTACTTCATGCTGTAAGCCTGGGACAAAACTGCTTCGCGGAGCGCTAACTTGATGATTTCAGGATCATAATGATCAACATTCAGCCAGGCGGCCAGTTCTTCCCGCTCAATTGGAGTGAGGTAACGTCCAAATTCGATTTCAAATTGCCGCCTTAATTGATTGAGCGGACTATTATCGACATTGTTCGAAGCCTTTTGAACATGACCTTGATTTGTAGCATTGGCGGCCACTTTCTGGTCTAAAAGTTTATCGAGCTTTTCATAAAGTTGATCCAAGTTAAAACGATTGCCGATTCTGCCCTTCTCATCTTTGACTTGATCAATTTCTAAGTCATTTTTTTCAATCAATTGCTGGATCATTCCGGCAACCTCAGTAGGACTAAAATTAGTGTTGGCCGCAATTTGCTCATCCGACGGAAATTGGTTGCCCTTTTGAGCAAACATTTCCAACTGAATGATTAAGATAATTTCTGTATCGGTAATTTTTAGCTGAGGATAATAAGCAAGCAGACCATTGGCCAGGTTAGTAAAGCCTAAAGCCCGGTATTCATTATAGTGCATCATCATTCTCCCTTTTAAAAAAGTTGAACTAAAATGTTTTAGCTCAACTTTTTTATCTATTCTGTTGCTTCAATGTTTACGGTTTAACGCGGTTAATCATTCTTGGGAATGGAATAGCTTCACGAACATGATCGAGCTTGCAGATCCAAGCAATGACACGTTCAAAGCCCATACCAAAGCCTGAATGTGGCACGCTGCCGTACTTACGCAAATCGAGGTACCAGCTGTAGTTTTCTTCGTTTAAGCCGGCTGCTTTAATTTGCGCTTTTAGTGTTTCATAGTCACTTTCACGTTCAGAGCCGCCCATAATCTCACCATAGCCTTCTGGAGCCAGGACATCTGCACAGAGATATTCTTTAGGATTATCAGGGTTTTTCTTCATATAAAATGGCTTGATGGCAGTTGGATAATTGACAATAAAGAATGGTCGATCAAATTGTTCAGAAATAAACGCTTCATCTGGAGCGCCAAAGTCATCGCCCCACTTAAAGTCTCTTCCAGCTTCTTGCAGCATCTTAACTGCATCGTCATATGAAAGACGCGTAAAGTTGCCTTCAGCAGTCGGTTCCAGCTTCTTAGGATCACGTCCCAACAATTCTAGTTCGTATTGGCAGTTATCAAGCACCTGCTTAACTACATAAGCAAGAAAACGTTCCTGAATATCTAAAGACTCGTCTTGATGCATCCAAGCCATTTCAGGCTCCATCATCCAAAACTCAGTTAAATGACGTCTCGTTTTGGATGCTTCCGCTCTAAAGGTAGGTCCGAAGGTGAAAATTTTGCCAAACGCTTCTGCGCCAACTTCACCGTAGAGCTGACCGGATTGCGACAGATAAGCATCGCCACCAAAGTACTCGGTGTGGAATAATTCGGTGGTCCCTTCTGGAGCTGAATGCATAAAAATTGGGGCATCAAATTTAACAAAGCCCTCATTTTCAAAGAAGTCAACCGTCGCCTTGAAAATCATATTTCTAATGCGCATGATGGCAAATGGTCGCTTGCTGCGTAGCCACAAATGGCGGTGGTCAAGTAAGAAATCGATCCCGTGTTCTTTGTTGCCAATTGGATAATCGCCGTTATTGGTAACAACCTTAAGGTCAGAAATCTGAATTTCATAACCAAAATGGGAGCGTTCATCTTGATGAACCGTCCCCGTTAGGTAAAAGCTGGCCTCTTGATGCAGAGACTTTGCTAATTCAAAAACTTCCTCGGAAACATCGTTTTTACGCACTATTCCTTGGAAAAAGGCGGTTCCATCTCTTAATTGTAAGAAAACAATTTTACCGCTTGATCGTTTGTCAGTTAGCCAAACATGCATTTGAACTTCTTCATCAACATGCTTAGAACAATCCCTAATTGAAATTAATTTTGTCATAAACTTTCGTCCACTTTCCTTCTCATCTCAAATTAATCATACCAAAGTTTTAGCGAATTAGCGACTTAACCTAGTAAATTTCCATTTTTAAATTCATAAAGTTGATAGCGGTAGTTACCATTGCTGTTTTTGGCAGTCACTTCCCAGACAGCCTTGTTTTTATACCAGCCAAGATTTACTTCCACAATTTTATCAGTTGGTCTGGAAGTAGTGTATTGTCTTGCGACGTTCTTTTCACTAACCCCTTTATCAGCAGATAACAGATAGGCCTTCTTAGTTCCGGGCAAATAGATAAAATAATATTTGCTGCGGTCCTTAGCCTGTCCGAGAGCCGAGTAGCTATTGACGCCGCGGTTGAGATGGTAATTCCGCTCAATTTTCGTAATTGGCGATTTTTGCAGGGCAATTTGATTTAACTGGTGTGTTTCGTTCCGCTCGGGTGCGCTTGCCTTATAAAAAACCAGCAAAAATACTAAATACAGTAACACTAAAATGCCGATTAGCCAGGCAATAAATTTAAGCGTTTGTTTTGTGTCGTCTTCTATTATCATAGTTATCTAACTTATTCCGTAACTCTTTTAAGGTGATTTTTTGGGTTTTCACCGGGATTGCATTCAAAAATACTTTACCATAATCTTTGGTCCAAATGCGTGAATCCAAGATTAAAAATTGACCGTGATCATCTTCACCGCGAATTAACCGGCCCATCCCCTGTCGAAAACGAATAACTGCGCGCGGCATTGAATCAGTTTCAAAAACGTTGAGCCCCTGATTTTGCAGTTGGCGTTGGCGCAGTTTGATTTCGGGCTGGTCAGGAGATTCAAACGGTAATTTAGCTGCAATGACTAGATCAATGCGACACTCGTGAAAATCTAAGCCCTCCCAAAAGCTGTCTGCTCCAATAATAATTGCCTTCTTTGCAATGGCAAACCGCTTAGTGATGCGGTTATTGGAGCCAGAAACACCTTGGGCCAAAATTTCAAAGTCACGCAGGCTAGGTGAGTTTAAAATTGCGCTAAACAATCCCCTAATTTTATCAAGGTTAGTCATTAAAACCAAGATATGGTCTTTTTGACTAAGATCATTTTCCAAAATTTTAGCAAGAACTTGGTCATATTCTGGCGCCGTAATGGCTGGCATGTCCTTAACGGCTAACACCTGTAAATGCTTATTCAAGTTAAAGGTGCTTTCACCGCTATATGTTTCTGGCTTTAAATCAGTCAGTGCCAGCTGCTTGATAGTAAACGAAAAATCACTTTTAGTGGTTAAGGTCGCGCTCACAAAGAGAATGTGGTCGAACCGGTCATAGATTTGCTTTAATTCGGTGGTCGCGTCCAGCATCAACCAACTTAAATTGGCACTAAGCGGATCTTGGGGATTGGTTAAGGTAACTAAAAAGCCGTCCTGCTCTAAATTAGCGTCAACATGGAGAATGTCAGATAGTTGATAGCTTTTGGCAATGTAAAAATCAAGGTGATCGATTTGCTCGGTTAATTCCGTTAAAGTAGCTTCCTTCTCAGCTCCTTCGCTATCTGTTTCATTGTAGAGCTTAAATAAAATTTGATTGGTCTTTTGACGGACGTCTTCCAGCTTGCGCTGCAGTTCAGCTAACTTTGTTCTAAAGCGTTGGTCGCTGCCAAATAAGTCTTTTGCCTGAAAACTTAAAATCAAATTGCCATTAGGCAGCAGGTTTTGGCTGACGGCTTGCGAGCTTTTGCCTGCCAATAATTTTTGCAAATCATTAATCAGGTGGATCAGGTCAATAATCGCAGGATCCAGTTGCTCCAGTAAATAGTTAAACTGAACGTCGCTGCCATATTGGTTAAAAATGCTGTCATCTGCGTAAAACAAGAGATTACGCAAATGGGTCAGCACACCCCAAAGTGATTCGAACTGAAAAGAATCATTGCGTGAATTGATCACGTTGTCAACGAAACGGTGTGCCTCATCGATCACCAGGTAAGGATTTTGGCCCCAGATTGAATCATTATAGTGATTGGCGAGGTAGGCGTGATTGGTAATTAAAATATCCGCCTCTTCTTGTCTTTGTCTGGCCAAATTCCAAAAATCAACTTCAGCAAAGCTGCTTCCCACCCTAGCATCGCCCGGGTGAGCAATCTGAATAAACAGCGGGGCTTTGTAGTTGGTAAGTTGCAGCTCATCTAAATCACCGGTTTTGGTTTCTGTTAGCCAAACCAAAATCCGCATTTGCAAAATCAAGGTTAATTTATTCGGCGTTCCTTGGTAAAGGCTTTGATAAAAACCGTCTAAGTCAAGATAATGACTGCTTGATTTCACTACTTCTGCCCTTAAATCTAATTTGGTGACCATTAATAGCTGCGGTATTTCTTGATTGATAATTTGGTCTTGCAATACCTGCGTGGGCGTAGCGACCACTAATTTGCGGTTAGTATACAGCCGGTAGGAATAGGCAAATAAATATGAAAAAGTTTTACCAGTACCGTTGGGTGCTTCAACTAGCAGCGTTCTTTTTTCAGGCTCACTTAAAAAGCGGTTAATACGGTTAATCAGATCAACTTGAGGCTGACGATAATTGATCTGGCCCTTAAACAAACTGTGCTTGGCCTTATTGGAAACAGGAAAAGTCGCTTTTTCGTCCACCGCATTAGCAACTAGTTCGTGATCTTGTTTTTGCAAAATGATATTGCGCACTTGCTGATAGTTTTTGCCTAAAGGCCGCTTTTTTTTACGTGATTCGTCCGCAATTGTGGTAAAAATCCAGGACGTATCGCGGATTAGGCCGTGAGCCAGTGAACTTAAGGTGTTTAGTGTCGCTTGCGGCAAAGTTTCAAGTTTATGAATGATCTTGATTAATAAGGCGGCTGTCCCGTAGGCATCTGAGTCAGCCTTGTGGGGATTGGCATGTTCAATTCCAAGTTGCCGGGTTAAATCGGTTAGTTTATATGAAGGCAGCGTTGGGAAAGCAATTTTTGCTAACTCCACTGTATCAATCGCCTTGTTCGTTAACGCATCATAGCCGTGTTGCACTAATTCATAATTCAAAAAAGGCAAATCAAAATTAACGTTGTGCGCCACGAAAACCGTATTTTTGAGAATGCGACTTATTTTCGGAGCATAATATGAAAAATCTTTTTCATTGGCTACATCTGAATTATGAATGTGGGTCAAATTCTGAACTGATAATGGGATATCCTGATGAGGATTTATCATAAACGAATAGGTTTTGACCACTTTCATCTTTTTGAGAATAGCGCAGCCAAACTGAATAATATGATTATTCTCCTCACGCTGTGTACCCGTTGTTTCAAGATCGACGACCGCAAAAGTATCATCGGCAAAAAGCGACATTGTTTTGCCCCCTTTCTAAAGCTAATTAATTTCAACAATTTCTTGCACATCAAGCAAAACCAGATACTTATGCAGGACTTTTTGCTTGGCAAATGACGTCAATGCTCGCTCATAAAGTCTCAACTGTCCGGTATATTTTTGCTTAATATTGGCAATCGCTAAATCCAAATGCGTTGCATCTAAGTGATCAGTTTTATAGTCAAATAATATTATGCCATCTTTTTGACAGAAATAACCATCGATTGTCCCGTGAACTAAAATTTTGGCGCTCGGATCACTAAAGTTAGCAAACAGGCTACGAGCAGACAACAGACTGGAAAATTCTACTTCGCGCTTTAATTTAGCCGGCTCTTGCCAAAATGGCTGTGCAAAAGCACTATGGACAAACCAATTGATTTGATCCCGATCTAGATGTGGCACCAGTTGCGCACTTAATTTTCCATGTTCAACTAGTGCCTGGATTTCTTCTTCAAGCTGCTCCTCGTCGCCCTTGCCCGTATAATCATAATATTGCAGTAGCAAGTGCATCGCAGTCCCGATTTCAGCACCGGTATATTTCGTCTCAAACAAGAAATTAGGTTTTGTTTCAATCGGCTGCAAATAGCGGTTGGTCGATGAAAGCAAATGGGCATTTTCTAATTCGCTGTCCAAGGGGTCATTAAAGACTTTTTTAATTTCCGATACCGATTGGTAGGCGGTAGTTGAACTAGCATCGGCAAAAGGATATTGGAAGTCATAAAGCTGCTGGGCGGTCTGCTCTAGTTCTGGCTGCTGATCTAGTTGTTTGGCCTTGACCGTTTCTTTTTTGCTCTCGCTTGTTAAAAGCGGCTCATCTTGGTAATTTATCAGTAAAAAATCTTCCTTCTGGTCTAAGGCAGCAGTGAGATCTTTGAGCTTGAGGCTGTCTTTTTCTTCTAACTTAAGCGCGGGCCCAATAAAGTTCATTGCACTGGTGGCGTTGAGTTTGTTGCTTAAAGGTAAAAGCTGGTGAATAAGCTGGTGCTGCCAAGATTGCACTTCCTTGACGAAATTCTTCAAATCAGTGACTAAAATCAGCTTCTGCTGCGCCCTAGTCATGCCGACATAAAGAACGCGCGCTTCTTCTTCAAGCATTTGCTTTCTTTGGGCAATATTGTCGTATGACTTGAGCAAGGTGTCAGCGCGATAATGCTCTTGCCGAATTGTTAGCCCGACGTTAGCAGCATTAATCAAGTAATTAGCGCTGAGGTCTCGCATCTGAAAACGATGCTGCAATCCGATGTAAAACACAATCGGAAACTCTAAGCCCTTTGAACCGTGGACCGTCATTAATTTGACTGAATCTTCTGCTTCTTCAGTTAATAATGGCTGGGCTAGATCCTTTTGGTTTCGCCGCATGCGCTCGATAAAGTTAATGAATTGATACAGGCCCTTAAAACCGGCACTTTCATAAGAACTGGCCCGTTCATATAGCGCCTCGAGGTTAATTCTGCGCTGCTTGCCATTAGTTAGAGCGGTCATGATCTCCAGCAAATTAGTCTGTTCGTAAATACTCCAAATTAATTCGGAAATGCGATGATTTGTGGCAAATTGGCGCAGGTCTTCTAATTGATTTAAAAACTTTTTACATTTATTGGCTAGTTGATCGTTGCACGTCACGTATTCAGTTAGCGCCTCGTAAAAGCCGGTATTTTTGCGATGAACGCGAATTTGCGCTAGTTCTGTTTCAGTAAAATTAAAAAGCGGCGACCGCAGTACTGCGACCAGAGGAATGTCTTGATCCGGATTGTCAATAATGCGCAGAAAATTCAAAATTATTGTCAATTCCAGTGTCTGAAAGTAATTTTTGGCATCCGTGACCATTAACGGCAGCTCATTTGCGGTAAATTGCTGCATAAGCGCTAAATTATCGCTGCGACTTCTAGTTAAAATAGCAATATCACTGTATTTAAAAGGCCTGGTCTTCTTTGTCTGCTGGTCGTAAACCTGAAAGTTTTCCTGCTTAAATTGTTTAATCCGCTCAATAATCATGGCAATTTCCGCCGAATCAATCTCGGGTTCCAGTTCGTCGGTGGCTGCTTGCGCAGTTTCATTTTGGTCGTGATAGATAACCTCGCAAGCGGTTGGCAGCTCATCCGGATAGTAATTGGCGCCTAAGACCAGCTGCCCTTCTTTTCGATAATCGATCCCGCCAAAATCGGGGGTCATAATCGTGTCAAATACCCGATTAACCATGTTAATCACGGGCTTGGTTGACCGGAAATTCTCCGCCAGCAGAATTCGTTCTTGCTGATGATTTTCATTTTTTGCTGCTTCTTGATATTTGCGCAAGAAAAGTGCGGGTTCAGCCTGTCTGAAGCCATAAATCGACTGTTTGACATCCCCCACCATAAACAGGTTGTTTTGGCCCTCATGCTTGATTAATTGCAGAATTTTTTCTTGTAACCCGTTGATGTCCTGGTATTCGTCAACCATGATTTCAGAGAATTTATTCTGGTAAAACGAACGGGCCATCTGCGAGCTGGAAGTGTCTTGACTGAGAATGCGGTAAGCAAACTGTTCCATATCGCTGAAGTCAAGCAGATTTTCAGCTTTTTTCAGTGCTTGAAAACGGTCAATTAAGGCTAATTCCGCTTTGACGATCGCGGCCATCATTTTCTGCCCCTTTTGTAAAAGGTCGAGTTGTTCCGCTTCGTCAGTTGCGTAAAAAGAGGTGAAGGCAGTGAAAACTTGGTCGGCGGCTTCGCCTTTATACTCGTAACACTCTTGGTAAAAATCAAGTAAATCCTCATCCCACTTGTTTGATTTTCGCATATTGCCTGTGAATAGGCAGCTCCGGAGAAGTTCGCGCTGCTCGTTATAAGCTTG
>CALYQE010000078.1 GCA_945281075.1 uncultured Lactobacillus sp.
AAAAGACAAGGGGAAATTAATTCCACGTACCCACTCAAAATAGATTGAAAAATGAATTTTTTAGAAACGGTTAAGGTAATAGTTTGCATTGTAGTAGTCAGACCTTTTCTTTCCTTTACGTATTCCCTGCTTGTTATACATATATGAATTATGATTTAAATTGATTTTAGCTGATTCAAAACAAGCTCAATTAACTAATTCAGCGATATTATTTCAAATATACGAAATTGTCTGCTAAGTTAATGTAGTTTTACACCAGAATAATACCAAAGAAGTATAAAAATATTTCTTTGGTATTATTTTTTGAAAATATATTGCAAATACAACTTTTTGCACCAAAGGTACTGAATAAAATTGGAATTCTTTTTATGATGACGCTTACATATAATTTATATGTAGAAAGGAGTAAGCAAAATGACTCTTATTTCTCGACAAGTTAATATTGCAACCACTCTTCTCAATAATCCGCAGATCTATAAAGTCAAAGATTTATCCCAAAAATATGGAGTTTCGACCAGAACTCTTAGAAATGATCTTAATAAAATAGCTAGATGGGTAAATACACAACCGGGTTGTCAATATCAAACTAAACCTGGTAAAGGGATTTGGATAAGTTTTGCTGGTGATTCGGATCGAAAAAAAGCAATTGTTTCTTTACAAACGATTGCCAATGAAGAAGATAGAGCCTCTAATTATTTAACGCCCAATCAAAGAAAATGGAAAATTCTCACGAAACTGGTTTTTTCTGACCAATATATAACTGGAAAAAAGTTAGCACAATTGTTGGGCGTATCAAGTAATACTTTTTTATCTGATCTTGGCAATGCCAAACGAGAAACGGAAAAATTCAATTTGGAGCTTATCAGCAAAAATTATTATGGTTATTCAATAGTAGGACAAGAGATTAATCGGAGAGCTTTGATGGAATACATTCTTCAACAACAGATTAATATATATTCATATGGAGCGAGCAATTTGATGGATATGCTAACGAATATTTTAACTAAAGTGCTTAATAACAGTTATCTTCCTGAGGAAGTTAATCAGTTGATTAATTACATTGCCTTAATTCTGTCAGACAAAATTGATGAATCAGAATCATTTGATTCTGTCATAAACCTAAATGTGACCAAGTCAATGATCAATCGGTTGACAATTATTATTTTTGAAGAACGAAGAAAAAAGCAGATTAAAATCAGCACTGATAGCCGAAAACTAAATGCAAAACAAATTTGGTATAGAGATATTTATCGCTTGGTTAGCAAATCTTTTGGACTAAGACCGTCATTTAATGAAGAACAGTATTTCATTTTTGGAGTAAAGCTGATAGAAGCAGACGCCAAAACGGATCAAGTTGTTGAAAAAATTATTAATGATGTCGCTACTAAGTTAAATCTACCTTTGGCAAATGATTTTCAATTACGAGACTCGCTAACTCAGCATTTAATGAGTGAATTAAACCTCAATTATCAGTATTTTAGCGATTACACGCCATTCACTGACGAAGTAAAAAGTCGGTTTGGTGATCTGTTTGAAGTAGTTAAAAGTGCACTAAAGCAGTACATCTCTCAAAGTCCTTTGATTGTTAGTGATACATTTGTTACTTTGGTTTCTTTGCATTTTTTAGTTTCGATCAGTGACTTAACGAAGGTAAGGCAAATTCGGGCTTTATATGTGTGCTCCACTGGCTTGGGAGCAACAAGGTTACTTGAAAAAACCATTCAAAAAAGAATACCAGCTGTTAGCAGTGTTGGATTTGCTTCAGTTATTAATTACCGGATGAAAATTCAGGAGCTAGAGCCGGAACTAGTCATCAGTATTTTCCCATTAGAAAAGGTTACGGGCACTACCATTATTCAGGTTAATCCAATTCCTAATGAACAAGATTTATCTTTAATTGAACAGAAAGTTTCGCAGCTACTCAGGTCTGCTTGTCCAAAAACTGGTTTGCAAATCAAAAATACAATAAAAAGAGAGCGTAGTATCAGTACAACAGAAAAGGTTCTGTCGTTGGCCTTGGAGGCTTTTATCGAAGTTAATGATTATTTGATCGACCGAATCAGTAAAAAATATCAGAAGGCTTTTATGATCCATGTTCAACTGGCAACAGAAAGGATTTATTTTGACAAGCAGTATGACATAAAACCTAGCGCAAAGCAGACTGGTAAGTTTCTTAAGGAAGATATTAATAAGTTGAAAGAAATTTACCAAGCTTTGAATTTGGAAATAAACATTAGTGAAATTTTAGCAATTTTACGATATACGTTATTGAATTAAAAAGAGATGGTAACTAGATGCAGGTAGCACTATATAAAGAACTTGAAAGTTATATTAAAGATAGTAAATATCAAGAAAGCCTAAAACAGTTAATGGATTATGTTATTTTATTGATCGATGAAAACAAACTGCATCCCAGTACATTGGAAATAAAAATACTTGGCAATCATTTATCTGAAATGGTTAATCGTGCTGAAAATAATGAAAAGCTCGCACCAGTTGATAAGCAAATTTTTGCTAATGTCAGAGACTGTTCATTGGCTTTGTCGCAAAAGATTGTAGATTATATTACAAAAAATATTGGTCAGTTGGCGGAATCAGAAAAATATGTTTTGTCAATCCATTTTGAAAATATGATTGAAACTAAGGAGGAAAAATAAAAATGCTGACAATTGTTGTTGCAGACCGAATGGGTAAAGGAAAAAACGTGGTCGCCGGAATTGAAAAAGCTGGTGCTAAAGCAATTTTGATTCCAGGGATTGGTGCGGACATGAAACTAGGAGATGTTATGCATAAGGAAAATGCCGATTTCGGTATTTCATTTTGCGGCAGTGGTGGTGCGGGAGCAATTATTGCCAATAACAAGTATGGTTTTCCTGAAAGACACGGCATGCGCTCGATCACCCAGGGGATCACGGCAATTAATGAAGGTAAAAAAGTTTTAGGATTTGGCTTTATGGATAAAGAAGAACTTGGAGCTGAATTAGTTAAAGCAATTAATAAAAAATATCCTGATAAACTTTGGGAGAAATAATGGATAACTTAATTTATGAAAAAGACAAATTGATTTTCGTTAGTGGCAGGGCCAAGGACAAAAAAACCGCTTTTACCAGTGCACTTAATAAAGTGGTGCAACAAGTGATCAGCGAAAAAATAGATCTTGTTTTCAGGATAGAGCCTATCTCATTTACTGTTGAACAGCTTAAAGAAATCAATAAAAAAGAATATTTTTGCTATTTCTTTTTTCCGCGAATTTGTCAGTCCTATGAAGTTAAGCTCAAAGTCCTAGTTCATTTGAAATGCGTAGCAATTGAAGATGCGATTTGTCAAAAAATTGAAATGGGAAATCAGGCAAATTTGCTTAAAGCGGCAGGAGGTAAAGATGCACATTTTTACAATTCTAGGTGAATCATTGATTATTGGTGGTCTTGTAGGTCTAGCCGTTGGCGTTGGTGCAGCACGTATGTTTAATGCCCCAAATGTACAAGCGCTTGGAGCATTTAGAACGCTAGGTGAAATGAATGCTAGTGAAGGAGATCCGGCCTCACATTTTTCATTCGGTTTAGGTTTTTTCTTTAATGCTTGGGCTTCAACCGTTGCTGCTGGTTCTTTTACGCAAGATGTCACGCATAGAGTAATCCCCAACTGGGCAGCATCATTACTAATGTTGAAAAATCACCGCGAAGAAGAAATGCAAGATCCTAAAAAAATGGGGATAGCAAGCGCAATTGTTGGAGCTGTGGTGGTAACATTTTTAAATTTAACGAGTTCTGCCTTACCTCAAGCTCTTCAAATAACTGCAGTTAAGGTTTTAGTTCCAGCGGCCACTTTATTAATTAATACGGTAATGCCAGTGATTTTTTGGTTAGCAGCCATTGACGGCGGGCAACGCTCGGGCATTTTTGGCACAATATTTGGCGGTTTTGCTCAGTTGATTATGGGCAATGCTGTCCCTGGAATTGTTTTGGGTATTTTGGTTGGCAAAGGCGTTGAGGAAAGTGGCTGGAATAAAATTACCAAGATTATTCTTCTAGCCACAATCTTGCTCTTTGTACTGAGTGCTTTTTTCCGAGAAACCGATCTGACTTTGCTTAAACAATTAAACCTAAATATTCCTATGTGGTTGAAACAGGCTCATGCTGCCTTTGGTGGCTAAATAGGACTGAAAGGAGGTAAACATGGATAAAGAGAATTTAAAGGACAAAGAGTTGGAACTCAAAAATGCTAAGAGCTTTTGGTATGCAGATTGGAGCTTTCCCTTAATTGTTGGCATGATGTCGGCCGGAGTTTTTGCTGGAACTTCAATGTACTTTAATTATGGTACAGGAGCTTTCAATGAGGTGGCATTTGTCGCAATGCTAAAGGCTGGCATGACTGGAGGATCATATGGCGCTTGTGCAGCATTTGGTGCTAGTTTTCTTTTTGCCAGAATTCTCGAAGGGTCACTTGATGGTATTTTTGATTTAGGTGGCTCAATTTTAACGGGGGTAGGCTTAGGAATACCAGCTATTTTATTAAGCATGAATATTACAGCTCCAATTAAAAGTTTTCCACTAGCTCTGTTAACCGGAGGAATTATCGGTATTGCGATAGGCTTGATTATTTATGGAATTAGACATTTTACGTTGAAACAAGCAAATTCAACTTTTGGCGCTGACATTATGATGGGGGCGGGTAATGAGACAGGACGCTTCCTTGGTCCATTAATAATTATTTCAGCTGTTCAGGCATCTATTCCGATAGGTTTGGGTGCGATAATTGGCGCGGTAATTTTTTATGCTTGGAAAAAACCGATAACGGGTGGTGCAATAATTGGTGCAATGATTGCTGGATTATTTTTTCCAATAAAAGTTTAAAGAGGATTAATCATGATTGATTTATATTTGAAAAATGGTATCAGCGTGGAAGACCAGTCACCGCTTGAAGTTGCTATTTTGGGTAGCAAAATTATAGCTGTTGGTCATCATTTAGAGGGCATAGAAGCTAAAAAGAGCGTTGATCTTCAGGGAAAATATTTGTCTGCAGGTTGGATTGATGATCATGTTCACTGTTACCAAAACTTAACGCTTTATTATGATGATCCAGATGAGGATGGGTACAAAACGGGTGTTACCACAGTCATAGATGCAGGTTCAACTGGAGCAGATAACATTGGTGCTTTTTATGACATCACTAGAAACAAGATCACTAATGTTTTGGCAATGATCAATATTGGTAGAACTGGAATTTTGGCTCAAAACGAGTTGGGCGATCTTAGCACAGTGGAAAGAAAGCCACTGATGAAAGCAATTGAAAATTATTCATCTTTTATTGTCGGCATTAAAGTTAGAGAAAGCCAATCTGTAGTTATTGACAATGATATTGAACCATTAAAAAAGGCTAAACAATATCAAAAAGAACTTGGCGGAAATTTTCCGTTAATGGTTCATGTGGGAGCTAATCCACCAGCCTTGAGAGACGTTCTTGCACTTATGGATGACAATGATATTTTAACTCATGGCTATAATGGCAAGCCAAATGGTATTTTGGACAAGGCAGGAAACATTCAACAATTTGTCATAGAAGCTTATCGACGAGGAGTTGTTTTTGATGTTGGCCACGGTACAGATAGTTTTAATTTCCATACGTTTGAGATAGCTAATCAAGCAGGTTTAATACCTTTCTCAATCAGTACTGATATATATAACAAAAATAGGCTCAATGGTCCTGTTTATAACATGGCCACAACTTTAGAAAAATTTTTAACCTTTGGCTATTCATTAAAAGATGTGGTGGAAAAAGTAACTATTGCTCCAGCTGCCAATTTTAACCTTGTGAATAAGGGACAGATTCGTCCAGGCTATGATGCCGATTTAACTGTTTTTGAGCTGGTACATCATGAGGATGTCATGTTGACTGATTCTAACAAGCATCACAAAGTCGGCAAGCAAAAGATTTGTCCAAAGATGGTAGTAGTCATGGGGAAGGAATATGAAATTGGAGAATGAAATGGATTATTATCAAAAACTAGCACTTAAGCATGTAATTAATGCCAGTGGCAAAATGACAATTTTGGGTGTTTCTAAAACTAGTCAGAAGGCAATCCAAGCGCAATTATTTGGGGACCAGCATTTTTTTGAAATGGCAGATTTAGTAAAAAAAAGCGGGCAATATATAGCACACATGCTTGGAGCAGAAGACGCAACTATTGTTAATTCAGCTTCTGCTGGCATTGCATTATCAGTAGCTGCCATGGTTGGTCGGGGAAGCAGCTATCATGTATACCACCCGTTTTCCGAGCGCTTTAAAAAAAGAAACATAATTATTCCTAAAGGTCAAAATGTTGACTATGGTGCACCAGAAGAGGAAATGATTGCACTTGGAGGTGGAAAGGTAATTGAAGCCGGATATGCAAATATGTGTACAGCAGCCCAGTTGGAGATGATGATAGATGAAGAAACTGCAGCTATTTTTTACGTAAAAAGTCACCATGCTGTCCAAAAAAGCATGCTATCTATCGAAAAAGCACTTGAAATAGCTCATCAGCATGAATTGCCGTTGATTTTAGATGCAGCAGCTGAGGAAGATTTAAAAAAATATCTTGATTTAGGTGTGGATATTATTCTCTTCAGTGGCGCAAAGGCAATTGAGGGACCGGCTTCAGGTCTAGCATTTGGAAAAGCAAAATATATTAAATGGATTAGAATGCAGAATGCCGGCATTGGGCGCGCCATGAAAATTGGCAAAGAAAATATTCTCGGCTTAGTTGGCGCTTTAGAAAGCTATCTGGTGGAAGGCCCGGAAAGCGGTATCCATATGCGCAAAAGACTAGCTAAATTTATCCGAGATCTTGAAACTGTACCATATTTGTCTGTTAAAGAGCAGCAGGATCAAGCTGGAAGGGAGATTTATCGAGCCGCTGTTACTGTTAAACCAGAAGCTAGTAAAAATGCGGTAGAAGTGATTAATGAATTAAAAGAAAATGATCCGGCAATATATACCCGTGAATACCGTGCAAATGAAGGTATTATTGAATTTGATATTAGAGCAGTCGATGAAACTGAAATGGATCAAATTGTATTAAGATTAAAGGAGATTATGCAATAAATGGAACTGACACCCAACTTTTATCAAGATCGTGTTGCTTTAAACGTTTTAGCGGGATCAATTGATAATGCCAAAGATATTTATCAAGCAGCTCAAGGCCACGTGGTCTGTGGATTACTGACCAAAAATTACCCTAATAATGAATCTTGTATTGAAGATATAAAAAAATATCAAAAAGCAATTTGCAATGCCGTTTCAGTCGGACTTGGAGCAGGGGACCCTAACCAGAGCAATATGGTTAATGAAGTTTCAAAAATTGTGCAGCCTCAACATGTTAATCAAGTGTTTACAGGCGTCGGAGCAGCAAGAGCTGTCTTGGGGCAAAATGAAACTGTTATTAATGGACTTGTTTCGCCAACTGGAAAAGTAGGTTATGTCAACATTGCAACTGGCCCGTGCAGTTCAAAAGAAATGACGGCGGAGGTACCGGTAACAACTGTAATTGCTATGTTAAAAGACATGGGCGGCAGTTCAATTAAATATTTTCCAATGAATGGATTGGCTCATAAAGATGAATATGAATATTTGGCCCAGGCATGTGCAGATCATGACTTTAGCTTAGAACCGACTGGAGGGATAGATTTAGATAATTTTGAAGCTATTTTAAGCATTGCCTTAAACGCAGGCGTTCACCACGTTTTACCGCACGTCTACTCGTCAATTATTGATCAAGGAACGGGATTGACCAAACCCGAGGACGTTACTCAGCTGTTTGAAATTGTTAAAAAGCAGGTTGCAAAAGAATAGGAGTTACAAGTCAACATGAAACGAAGACTAGGCATTTCAATTTATCCTGACCATAGTGACCTAGCTATTGATAAAAGCTATTTGGAAAAAGCGGCTAAATTAGGTTTTTCAAGACTTTTTATGAGTCTGTTGCAAATTGATGAAAATAAAGAGGCTACGATCGAAAAATACCGTGAGTTGGATAAGTTAGCAAAACAGCTGGATTATGAAGTTATTTTAGACGTTTCCCCCACAATTTTTGATAGCTTGGGCATTACCTATGACGATTTATCCTTTTTCGCTGAACTTGGCGTCGATGGTTTGAGGCTTGATGAAGGTTTCGATGGCAAAAAAGAAGCCATGCTCAGCTACAATAGTCAAAAGCTAATTATTGAGCTGAACATGAGTAACGATGTGGCGTATGTAGATAATATCTTGTCTTATCAGGCTAATAAACCTTTTATATATGGCTGTCACAACTTTTACCCACAAAAAGGAACCGGGTTGCCATTTGCTTTTTTCGAGAACTGTACGAAACGCTTCAAAAAGAACAATCTTCAAACCGCTGCTTTCATCACTTCCCAAACTGGCCGAATTGGTCCATGGAATATAAATGATGGTTTACCAACTTTGGAAGAAGACCGTTATTTACCGGTTTAAGTTCAAGCTAAAAAAATGTTTGCAACAGGATTGATTGATGACGTAATTATTGGCAATGCTTATGCAAGTGACGATGAACTAAAACGGCTTAGCATGCTTGACCCTTATCAAGTTGAATTTTCAGTTGAATTTGTTTCTCAAGCTAACTTGCTGGAGCGTCAGATTGTTTTAAATAATCAGCACGTTCGACGTGGAGACATAACAGAAGCAGTGATCAGATCGACAGAAGTTAGAAAAAAGTATCAGGATTGCGCCAATCCGGCCCACGATAATGAAGCTGAATTTCGGCGTGGCGATGTTGTGATTGGCAATGACAGTTTTGGCAAGTATAAAAATGAACTGCAAGTGGTTTTGTGTCCGCACCAAGATCCACGTAAGAATCTGGTTGGGAAAATATCCACTACTGAGCTATCCTTATTAGATTTTATTAAACCATGGTCAAAATTTAAATTAGTTAATAAAACTTATTAAGTCAATGGAAAAAATATAAACAACACGAGGTGAAAAAATGAATAATTTTGTTAATTTTTTGGAAGTAAAAATTCTTCCAGTTGCTAATAAATTCGGGCAGCAAAGACACATGACGGCAATTCGAAAAGGAATCATTGCCACATTGCCTCTAACAATTGTCGGCTCCTTTTTTACAATTCTAAGTAATATGCCAATTCCTGCAGTCGCTAATTTTTTGC
>CALYQE010000079.1 GCA_945281075.1 uncultured Lactobacillus sp.
GTTTCTGGATCTTGCAAATATTTAATATGAAGCAAAAACTGTTTTTTGGCTTCTTCCACATATTCAGCTTTATGCAGTACCTTACCCAATTTAGCTAGTGGTAAAGCACTCATCATTAATGTGTCTGCCCACATTTCATTGGGATTTAGGTCACCATATGTTACGTGTTGAAAAGCGCCCTGCTCGGTTCTCGGCAAGTCATTATAAAGCCAGTCAGCCCAATTTTGCAGATGAGGCAAATACTTCTTATTACCAGTTTCTTCATAGAGCATTGCCAGCGTGAGCATTTGTGACATCGTATTAATGTTTTTGCCTACGGGCTCCTCATTAAAACGATCATCAAACCATTTTTCAATCGTTTTCAAAATATTTGCATCACGCGTAAGCTGGTAATATTTCATTAACCCGTATAATCCAACACCTGAAGTCCATTCCCAAAAATCAAAACTCTTATTGTCGATAATATCTCCGCTTGCGACCTTGATAGAAAATTCTTCCGTCGGATCTTTCAAGTTAATCTCATTATCGATTAAAAGATCAATTTTCTTCTTGATTTCAGTCTCCTTGACCTGTTTTCCAGCTATTTCTTTATATAGTTTAACTTTTATTAAACCCATGCACTAACCTCTATCTACCTTATTCAACATTATTGTGTCGTACATCAAATATCCGTTTGTTTTAAGCACGATAATATTATTACTTTTTTTCAATGTTTCACTGGCTAAATCATATTTAATTAGGTGATATGAACCATTTTTGACTGCATTTCGATATACAGCATTATCATCTAGCAAGTATTTTCTTTCCAAGCTATAACCATTTATGGTGACCTCAACATAAGGATCACCATGACCACGATCGTTTTCATGGTCGGCCACGGTTTTGCTTGCGCCAGCTAAAGCCAAAATCAACTCAAAGTGACTATTTGCCGACCCATGAAAATCAAAATGTATGCGCCATTGGCCTTGGCTGCCTTGAATCGCAAACCAGTCTTGTTCTGTATTACGATCAATATAATAGTCCAAGTTTGCGGGCACAAGCTTGCGCCAGATGCTGTTGCGCAGCATATTACTAAACTTAAACGGCTCAGTCGTGTGGCTAGTGGTACCGATTTGCCATATAACCTTCCCCTGATTCTGATTAAGCTTAATTAAACCCAGATCAATTTTGTTTGTTTTTTCCGGATCAATTTCCAGCTGTTTCACAACAAATTCACCGGGAAGATTCCCCTCACGACTATAAAACGTTAATTTATATTTACCTTTTCTGACATTTGCTATTTTAAAGAGACCATTTTCGTCAGTGTCAGCATAGTAAATATAGCCGGCAGATGCTTTAGCAAAATTTTCTTCACCTTGGCTTAAAATTGCCGTTAGTTGATATTTTTCTGTTAAAACAATTTGTCCCTGCACCTCAGCACGAGCTTGTGGATATAGATCTTCTTTCATCCAAACATATGGCCACTTTTTCTCTTCTTTTTGGGCGAATGCTTGGACATCATTAAATAATTCGTTACTGTCTTGGCCCTTATTAAGATAAATCGCCCAAGGACCATAGCACTTTTGCCAGCCCGGTTTAATGGTAAAATCGCCAGTGCCAAAGTGTGCGCCATTAAGATAATTTAATAAGATTCCATCATAATGAACCATTAATTCCTGCTTCAGTGGACCTGATGGATAATATTCCTTCGATACTGGCACAAACCAAAAGCCAAATTCTGAACCAAAAAAGCCCCAATAGTCATTATCTTTAAAATAATCCGCATAATCATATTTTGAATAAACCTTGCTATTAGTAAAGCGTTCTCCGTCAGGCATTTCGTAGGTTTCATCCTGCCACTTTTTGAATTGATTAGTGTAGTCGCTTGTAGGCTGCAAACCCTGCCGAGCCGCCGTTTTACTATATGGAAACAGCTTTTTATCTAAGCGATAAACCGTCCTCATTTCATTGATTTTGTAGGTTTTGCTTGTTCTGTTTCTCGCAATCACATAAGAATAAAACAGACTATCTTCGGAATTCATGATTATATGATATTCAAGATTCAAATCGCTTTTGTCATCAATCCAAACCAAGTGAATCAAATGCTCATCATTGCATAAAATTTTAGGCTTAGCATATACCGGATGAGCAGATTTTAAATCTTGGTGATAATCTAAATAAAACGAATGATGACGATCTGGGTCAACAATATTGCCAGACAACTTTTCAATGATATTTTGCCCTTGAAATAAAACCCGATCTGCGCGCCCATCATCATTCATCCAAAGTGCTATATTTTCATTTTTTAAAAGATAGCCATGATCGTATTTTTCAAGCTTCATATTTTGCCTCAAAAAAACAGTAGTTTATTTTGGTAATAAACTACTGTCATTCTTTATCCATTTAAAGAAATCACTTTTTCATCAATAGAAGAACCTTGATCATCAATCGATATAATTTTAAAGTCATGACTTTCATTCCAATTAAATTCTACCGGATCAATGTACGACTCATTCTTTGTAGTTACAGAGTTATATTCCCAGCTCTTGTTTTTGCTCATTTCGATTACATAAAAATCCGCGTTTTTAACTGCAGACCACTTCAAGTGAATCTTCTTTAACTTTCGATCAATTACTGGTCGGTAGTCTTGCCCAAATCTCCGTTGAGTAAATTCAGCGGATTTAGTAATTTCACTTAGATTCGAAGCAATTATTTGAGCTATCCGAAAAGCGCCATAATGTTGAAAATGTGTCACGTCATGCTTATCTTCGATTAAGTTTGGATAATCATCCTGATTTACCTGAAGATACCAAGAGTGCGCTGCTTCATAGCCAAAACGATTTAATAAAGTTGTCATGTCGTCACCCAAATCAATGAGCGGAATTTGATACTCTTTGCTAAGAGCTCTAACTACATCACGGTATTGATCAAAAGTTGTAATAAATTGCTTTTGATCAGCATCAAATTTAAATTGCGCAGGTGGCGCCACTAAAATCGGGTGGGCTTTTCTTACCAAAGCACTTTTAATATATTGCTTGATATAGTAAGGAAAATCATTTGCCGCTACAAATCGATTAGGGCGAAATGCTGTAGCATCATTATCACCGAATTGGATTAGCAGATAATCACCTGGTGCAATGGTCTTCAAAATGGACTCCAAGCGTCCTTCCACGATGAAGCTCTTCGAGCTTCTTGCTCCCATTGAGCGGTTATCTACAAAACAGGTTGACATGGTATATCTTGTTGCCTGTGGATAAAATGAAGAATTGGTAATTTCGACTTCTTCACCTGTTAATTGGTGGTACAGCTCTTCACCCCAACCAGATTGTGGCTCCTCTTTAGGTGAGTAAGTTTGGGCGGTAGAATCTGAAGCGATATATATCCCGAGTTTTCCGTTGGAACTTAAAAGCGGCAATTTCTCCAGTGATAAGCTTAACAATCTTAAACTCCAGGTCAGGGCACTGCACTTCTCGCTTGAGCAATCATGATTGGCAAAGTACAAATCTAAATTGTCTTGAGACAGCGCAAGCTCTAAATTAACCTTCCTTACTTGATGCGCTTGCAAAACCACAGTTTCTTCACAAATATTATTAACAAAAATGTCAATTGTTCTTTCACTCTGATCTTCATTATCGATTGTTAAAACTAACCGATAATTCGCATTCGTTGTTTCGACAGCGACATGAGTCGTTTCATCATAGTGATAGATTGGTTGCGTCTTGCTATCACCATTTAATGGCACACCAGTTTCTTTCCAATCCCTGGTAATAATTTTTAATCCTAGTTGATCTTCAGGAATTTTTATTTCATTCTTTTCAACCTGTCTTTTTTGATAAATGCCATTTTCCCAACCTTTAGCCTCAGCTGGATATTTAGTTTGATAAATTTTTGGTAAATTGCTAAATTTATTAGTTTGAAAGTCAAAATTGAGCATTATAATCCACCTATCTTATCTCATGAAGTTATTTTTGCTATTCTTTAATTTTGTCAGCTATGTTCATCACATTGTTGTTGCCCCAGCAGTTTTCATATTTGAAACCTGTTAAGTTTTCAACAACCCGCTTTGTGTCAGAGCTGACGTCTTTCATCGAACCGCCTTTACGCAGACGTTTAACTTCATTCAAAATAATAGTATGGTTTGGCACATTCAACTTGCAAATGTATGAAAATGCAATTCCCAGTAACAGTAAGAAGATTGGCGCAATACAATACATAAACAATAACCAGTTAACTGTGGATGCCGATTGCACTTTTGCACCTTCCTTAAAGCCTGTTGCTTGCATGATAATCCCAATAATTAAAGTGAAGATAGAGTCAAGCAGAGTGTCGATGGTGGTATTAACACCTGCATATTCACCTTCACGCCGTTTACCGGTAACCATTTCATCAACGTCTGGTAAGAAAGTAAAGATGTATTGAGTAGAGTTAACAACACCAGTAATGCCGAAGTTTAAAGCAATCATGGCAACAATCCACCATAAGTTTAAGTGACTTGGCTTAAAGATTGCTAAACATGCAATGCCGGCAAAAACAATGATTGCGCTCCAAGCACCGACACGATATGAGAACATACCATTAGTTTTGCGTTGTAGCCAAATGAAGAAGACTAAGAATAACATCCCAAAGATAAAGCCCATACTTGTTGATACAGCTACATCAGAAGGAGTCAATAACAATACAAAGATAATAAAGTAAGTGTTAAGGTCACCACGAATTGTCCGGAATAATTCTTCACATTGCCACATTAATAGGTAGTTCCAGTATGCTTTAATTCTAATGACACTAAGGAAATCCCAGAAAATGTTGACCAGACGCTTCCACAAGCTGATCTTGTCGTTCTCCATAATGGTAGATTCATCTACTGGACGTTCATATACACTTAAGTAAAAGAGAATTAATAAAATCGTTCCGATAATGTCATAGATAACAGCAGCTACAACAAAGCTCGTTGCATTATTTTGGCCAAAAATCTTGAAAATCCAAGTAATGAATAATGAAGCGAAAATTCCGCCAACAGCGGCACCGGCTTGGTTAAAGCCAACCAATTGAGCTCTTTGGTCTGAGTCCTGTGACATTTCAGATGTAAGAGTCAGTTGAGAAGTCGAAAGCATTGGTGTAACCATGAAGTAAAGTAAGAAGAAAATAAAGTAATATGGACGTGACATGCCTGGAATCCACATAAAAATATAAGTCAAAGCTTTAAGCGGAATACCAATCAAGAACATTGACTTACGCCGACCATGTTTACGACCAAATTTAGTTTGATACAATCTGTCTGACATGTAACCATAAATTGGTGTCAAAATCGCACCAATAATTTTAGCAGTCGTAAACATCAATGTTACGACTACAATTGGAATCTTTAAAAATGTAGTATAGTAATACATCAACCACGTTGTTACCAACGTAATCATAATGTTAGATAATTGGAAGGCTGAAAATCCAATCTTTCTCCACATTGGGATTTTGACGCCTTCACCTCCAGTAGCTAACTTACTGGTAGAGTTTTTCTTTTCATTCATAATTATGCCTCTTCCTTTGCACACATTTTTATTGTGTCGTACATAACATAGCCATTTGTACTGATAGTTATTACGTTATCGGCAAGCGGTTTGAGTGAATCATTAGGAATTTTGATATCCCAAAAATGATATTTACCACCTTTCATTGATGAGCGATATGCTGCTCGATCATTTTCAAAATGCTTAAAGGCTAAGAATTTATTATTGAGTTTGATACTGATACCAGTACCGGTCGTATCGGTCATCACCTTTTGGGTTACTCCGGCTAAACCAAGCTGTAAGTGAATATCACCGTTATATGTCTGATCTGTCTGGAAAATTATGTTCCAATTGCCATCATCTTTTTGCAAATAATACCAATCATCATGATGACCAACATGGTAATAAAGATTCTTAGGAATCAATTTTAGCCAAACGTAATTACGTAATTGATTACTGAACTTCATTCCATCTGTGCTATGACTTGAGGTGCCAATCTGCCACAAGGAACGGTATTCGTGCTTGATATAGAGTTTTCCAACATATGAATCTTGTTTTTCTTTAATATGGACTTCGCCAAGAATATGAGTACCAAGGTCTTCACTGTCGATTCCATATGCATAAATTGTATAAACACCCGGACGGACTTTTTTAATTGAAAAATCACCTTTAGCATCTGTATCTGTATAATAGGTGTACCCTTCATGCTGATTAATAATTTCACCCTTAGCAGGGTTATCAGCAAGAACCACCCGATACTTTTTTGAAGAATAAGCTGAATCAACATTCCCCGAAACACTGCCTAAATTTAACGGATATTGTTCATCATGAACCCAGTTATAAGGCCATTCATTGCTTTCTTCATGTGCTCGATATTCTGCATCCTCAATGCTCCCGTTATTGAGATATATGCACCAAGGACCATAAAATTTCTGCCAATTTACTGGGATCTTAAATGTTTCTCTTCCAAAATGTTCACTAGACATGTAATTAAGAACGATCCCATCATAGTGAACCATTAAATCTTGAGTTTCTGGACCGGAACCATAATAGCTTGTATCCACCGGTATAAACCAAAATCCAAATTTTTTACCGTATTGACCCCAAAGGTCAGTTTTTCTAAAAAAGCCTGAATAATCATATTTAGAATAGATCGAACTGTTGCTATAAAGCGATCCATCCTTCAGATCATATGTTTCATCTTGAAGCTTTTTCCCTTGAAGCATATGAGCAGAAGTAGGTTGCATGCCCTGCCGCTCTCCGTTATAACCGATATAAAATAAACGATGATCTAACCGATAGACCACTCTAAATTCATTAATTTCATACGGTGAGTCACTATTATTCCATGCCTTTACATAGGAGTAAATTGCAGAATCATTCTCTTTTAAAATCAAATGATACTCTATGCCCAATTTGCTTTGATCATCGATGTACGCAACATGAATAATATGAGTGTTGTTCTCAACAATTGAGACCTTTGTCGGCTTCATATTCACCGTTCCGCCCTTGACATGATAATCACAGTAAAAGCAATTATGCTTATCAGGATCTCCCTCGGCACCTTCAAGGTTTCCAATCAATTCTTGATTGTTGTAAATCAAGGAATATGCTTTTCCCTCTTCATTAAAGCAAGCGTGAAGATATTGATTAATCATTTCAACATGCAAGCCATTAACTTTAAGAATTAATGCATCTTTCATTTTGCTGCCTTTCTGATAATTCACGTACTACGAACTAAATCGTATTAGCCTGAAATTATTAAGGACCTAAATCTTTATTCATTTCTCATTCCCCCATCGTTTCTAAAAAAGAAATGTAATTTCTTAATTTCAGGTATTACAGTACACTCTTTATTTTTCTTTTGCAACCGTTTTCTAAAAATAAAAAGACTAAATTTATTTTTTTACTTGATCTTTTTTGATTTTTTTCTGCGTTCTATGTGTGTTTACTTATGATGTGGACTATACTTAATTATTATTATTTTAATAAACTTTATTTCTTATTTAGAAAGGCGTTTTATGAAACAACAAATTTTTATCGTTGGTGATTCCACTGCAGCAATTAAAGCTGACGACAAGCGACCAGAAACAGGCTGGGGCGAAAAATTCCCACAGTTTATTTCTGCACAATATCAAGTAAACGATTTTGCCTTCAATGGAGCCAGCACAAAAACATTTTTAAAGCGGGGAGTTCTCAAGGACATTAATCAAAAAATCAAACCAAACGATTATCTTCTTATTCAGTTTGGTCACAATGATCAAAAAATAGAAGATCCTGATTGGGGAACTTCTATTTCGGAATATCAAAAAAATTTAACTGGGTTCATCAATTTTGCCAAGCAGCATGGCGCTATTCCAATCGTTTTATCTTCGATCATTCGAAGAAATTATCAAGACGGTCAGCTGGTAAACAGTTTGGGGGGCTATCCCCAGGCCGCAAAGGAGTGTGCCAAGGCTAATAACGTATTCTTTATTGATATGAATCAAGTAACCTTTGACTACGTCAAGCTCCTAACTGCTGAGGAAAGTAAAAAACTCTGGCTGAATGTTGACCATTCAGCAAATTATCCCAATGGGGTACATGACAATACTCACCTCAACAATTACGGGGCGACCATAATTGCCAAATTAACTGCGCTTGAATTAGCCAAATTACAGACACCATTGGCAAAAGCAATCACTTTGAAATAACTTTTTGATGAAAAAGGTTGCAATTATTTTTTTTAAGGCTTAAAGTTAATTTGTGTCAAATAATAAACGTCATTTCTTTAAAAGAAACGGAGGAATGGAAAATGACTCTTAACATGACATATAACTATGCTCATGCTCCAGAAGATATCAAACACTGGGATACAGAGAAATTAAGAAAAGAATTTTTAATAGAAAAGATTTTTACCCCTGGAGATATTAATCTTACTTATACCTACAACGATCGGATGATTTTTGGCGGTGTAACGCCTACTGATAAAGAACTAGAAATTACTTTATCCAAAGAAATTGGAGTTAGCTACTTTTTGGAAAGAAGAGAGCTAGGAGTAATTAACATTGGCGGTTCGGGAACCATTAGCATTGATGGTCATCAAGAACAGATGGTTAAGCAAGACGGCTACTATATCGGTCAAGGCGCAAAACACGTGATTTTTACCTCAGATGACCCGAACACCCCTGCGAAGTTCTATGTGGTTTCAACCCCTGCCCATACTCATTATCCTGATAAAAAGTTACCGTTTAAGGATGCAATTGCCACCCCTTTGGGTGATCAGGCTCATATGAACAAGAGAACTATTTATAAGTATATTCATGCTTCAACAGTTCAAACTTGTCAGCTGCAAATGGGCTACACAGTTTTGGAAGAAGGTTCCGGTTGGAACACCATGCCCGCTCATACACATGCAAGGCGAATGGAAACATACATGTACTTTGACTTTAGCGATCCGGACATGCGCGTCTTCCACATCATGGGTAGACCTGGTGAAACTCGCCATTTGGTTGTTCAAAATGAACAAGCGATTCCTAATCCGAGTTGGGCAATTCATTGCGGTATCGGTACTGGCAGCTATGCTTTTATTTGGGCAATGGCTGGTGAAAACTTAAATTATGATGACATGGACCAAATTCC
>CALYQE010000080.1 GCA_945281075.1 uncultured Lactobacillus sp.
GTCAAAAGCTGTTATCTTTGCTTCTGGAAGTTTTGGTCAAAATCGTGAACTTATCGGAACGTTGATAACATGCTATTTGTGGGCATGACCGGTTCAACAGGAGATGCCTACAAAATGGCAATGGCTGCTGGCGCTAAGGACACTTTGCAAGATTCTGCACCTTTAATTACCAACTTTGTCAAAGCCTTACCGCTAGGCAATGGCAGAGATTTGCTGGCAGGCGGTCCTGCATTATGGATAAATCAAGATGGGGTCAGATTTACAGACGAAAGCATTACTGATCGAAATGCCATCTTACAGTCGCAACCATTTAAGTCAATTAAACAAGGCTACTTAGTTTTCAATCGCAAAATGTTTGAAAAATATGAAGACAATTTGCAAGACCTTTCTGAAGAAGAGCAGAAAAGTATGAAAGGCATTGATGAAATGAATCATCATAACAGCAAAGAAGCATTGAAAATTCTGGATCGATGCGTTAAAAGCAACCAAGGCAATTCTTTATTTGAGGCTGATTCTATAGAAGAACTGGCATCTAAGGTTGGTTTACCAAAAGCAAACTTTATTCAGGAAATTGAGAAGTACAACTCTTTCTGTCAGATAAAAGAAGACAGAGAATTTGGAAAGAAGCAGGATTTCTTAGTTCCCATCGATGAAGGACCATATTACATTGCACGTTTGGATCAATCGCTCGCAATCTCAATTGGTGGAATTGGTGAAAACCGTCAATTTGAGGTTATCGATAATCAATGGAATAAAATTCCCGGACTTTACGCAGCAGGCATTGATAGTGCTATGCAGTATAAAAATATCTACACTATTAACTTGGGCGGATCATGTTGTGCACACTGTGTCAACTCCGGACGCTATTCCGTTAAAAGTGCCAAAAAGTATATTGATGCGTTAGATTAATACCAAGTAAAGAAACGTTGAGAAGAGATCTCAACGCTTTTTCGGTCTTAGAATATTGTTTGCTATAACCACCCAATACTATATGCTAATTATGTTAATTTATTATTTTTTTATCATCTGCAATACTTAAAACGTTTAGTTTAGTTGACTTTTTCAAATTGGTAATAACAACGACAATAGTATCGTCAATGCCATTTTCTTTTAGATAATTCAAATCAATTTGAGCAATATTAGTTTTCGGTGTAACAAAATCTCCTTCTTTAACTAGAATTTTAAATCCCGCACCTTTTAAAGAAACAGAATCTATGCCCAAATGGATTAAAATTTCTACGCCATCATCATTTTTCATCCCTATTGCATGTTTGGTGGCAGCAATAGTTACAATTTTACCCGATGCTGGAGCAAATACTCTGCCATTCTCTGGTTTCATTGCAAAACCATTGCCCATCATTTTTGAGGAGAAAACATCATCAGAAACCTTCTCTAATGGTAAAAATTTCCCTTTAACTACTTCATGCAATTCGACTATTTTTCTTTCCTCAGATGGATCATCTTCTTTTACCTTTTCAATTTTAGCGTTTGGATTTGGAATCATTAAATATGCAATAATGAATGAAGAAACCAATGCAATAATTATTCCTATGATTGCAAAAACAAAGTACTTCCCAATATATGCTGGTAAGCTGAAAATGCTTGAAAGAATATAACCATAAATTCTGACGCCGAAAAAGGTAATGAATGCTGACGCCAAACTACTGCCAATTGTAGCAGCAACAAACGCTTTTTTATATTTAGAAAGGACACCAAATAATGCAGGTTCAGTAATTCCTAATAATCCTGAAACTGCTGAAGAAGCGACAATGCTCTTTTCAGGCTTGGTTTTTACCTTAAAGTAAACAGCTGCTGTGGCACCCGTGATGGCTAAATTAGCCATAAACATAGTCGGCATTAATCTGTCATATCCAAGATTTGCAAAATTTTGCAGAGCAATTGGAGTGAAGGCGTGGTGCAAGCCTGTGAAAACAGCTGCTGGACGGATTGCACCTAAAACAGCTCCAGCTAAGATAGGTGATATTTTGAATAGTGAATTAACTGAGGTTGCCAAAAGATCACCTAAATAAATACTAATTGGTCCAATTAACCCGAGAGCAATTATTCCAGTAACAAATAATGAAACTGTAGGACTGAAAACTGTCCGCAATGCTTGTGGCATGTATTTATCAACATAATGGTATACGTACTTTAATGCTAATACCGTAAAAATGATCGGTATTACAGTTCCACTATAGTTGAAAACTGGTATCGGAATCACACTAAATAATAAAAATTGCTTAATAGCACCTTTGGTAGCTGCATCCACCATTGTCGGGAACTGCATTGCAGCGGCAAGAGCTACTGCTAAATATTCATTAGTTTTAAAAATTTTAGCTGCTGAGGCTGCTACAAAGAATGGTAAAAATGTAAATACACCGCTAGCAATCATATTGAGAACTATGTAAGTGTCTGTTTTATTCGAAATCACATTCAATGCAACGAGACCCGCCATTAGTCCTTTGATCATTCCTGCACCCGCAATTGCTGGCACAATCGGACCAAATACACCAGAAACAGTATCCATGAAAAGGGAGATTATTCCCTTCTTTTCCTTTTTGCCTTTTCCTGATTGGTTAGCACTAAACTTATCTAATTCAAGCTGTTTAGCAATTGCATCATAATATTCAGTCACATCCGTGCCAATAACAATCTGCAACTCTTTGTTATGGTACTTGGTCCCTACGACCATAGACAAATCATTTAACTTGTCAAACTGAATCTCATGCAAGTTAAAGCGTAGTCTGGTCATACAGTGCCAGGCATTATTGATATTATTACGTCCGCCGATAAGATTAATAATCTCATGCGCAGATTTTTCATACTTATTGTCCATAATCTTTCTCCCACTAAAACTTGTAAACGCTTACCATTTTTGATTACGAAGCAATAGTATCATTGAAAATTATTTTTGCCAAACCGGTATCTTCATTTTCAAATTCACCAGAAACATTATTATATCAATATTTTCAGTCACTATTTTATTAAAATTGGACCGGTTTTTATGCCCTATCTACACTTTTTTAATACCAAATTGACTTTTATTATTTATACATGCTTCAATATGATTGTTAATGATATGAATATATCGCAAAGGAGAGTCATCGTGGAAAAGACAATAATCACTGACGTCAAGAGTTTTGGTGTTAAGCCTGATCGTCATAACTTGGTTGTAGTCAAAGTAGAAACAGATCAGGGAATCTTTGGTCTTGGGTGTGCGACTTTTCAATTTAGGCCATTGGCTGTCGAATCTATTATCGACAACTATTTAAAACCGTTGCTGATTGGACAGGATGCTAATCAAATTGAAGATCTTTGGCATCTAATGAAAGTTAACTCATATTGGCGGAATGGACCCGTTCTTAATAACGCAATTTCTGGAGTAGACATGGCTCTGTGGGACATCAAAGGCAAACTAGCAGACATGCCTCTATACCAACTGTTGGGTGGAAAGGCAAGAACGGCAATTCCTGCATACACTCACGCTGAAGCCGAAACTCTTGAGGAGTTATATAAAAAGATTGCTACTTTTTTAAATGAAGGCTACCAGTATATACGTTGCCAACTGGGGTTTTATGGTGGCACTCCCGAAAACTTAAATACGCCACAAAATCCGATTCCTGGTTCTTATTTTGACCCTGAGCAATATATGGCTGCCACCTTGAAAATGTTTGAAGCAATAAAACAGAAGTATGGTTCAAAATTTCAAATAATTCATGATGTTCACGAACGGCTAGCCCCTAATCAAGCACTACGCTTTGCCAAAAAAGCTGAAAAATATGATCTTTACTTCCTAGAAGATATACTTTCTCCTGATCAAAATGAATGGCTTAAGCAGCTCCGGAGTCAGTCGGTCACCCCACTAGCAACGGGCGAGTTATTTAACAATCCGATGGAATGGAAAGAGCTGGCTATGAACCGTCAAGTTGACTTTATGCGTGCTCACGTTTCTCAAATTGGGGGAATAACACCTGCTCTCAAACTAGCACATTTTTGTGAAATTTTGGGTATCCGTATGGCTTGGCATACTCCACCAGACATCACTCCTATTGGGATTGCAGTCAACACCCATTTGAACATTCATCTTCATAATGCAGCCATTCAAGAAAATGTGCCCGTTCAAGAAAACACTAAAAAGTTATTTGGCGGGATTCCTGAAGTTAAAAACGGCTACTTTTATCCAATTGAGCGCAGTGGTATTGGGGTAACTTTTGATGAAGAAATGGCAAAAGAGTTCCCAGTCGTTTATCGTCCTCACGAGTGGACCCAAAGTCGAATACCAGATGGAACAATCGTTACGCCATAAATTAAGTTAGCATTATAAAACGATTCTAATTGTCTTTAGAATCGTTTTTTCATTTTCCAGTAAGAAATTTAATTTTATACTATATATAATGGAAAACAATTCATACTTACCGAGGTTTAAAATTGAAAAAGACAGAATTCATTACGCAAGATTTATTGAGCAAAGTTTACCAAGGGCAATATGCTTCTAACAAGCTGCCAAACCAACGACAACTTGCAAAGGCATACAATGTTTCAAGGTTTACGATTCAAAAAGCAATCGCAGACTTAGCTGATATGGGGATTGTTTCCACTGTTCAAGGATCTGGTATTTTTATTAATGAGAAGGCTATCATTAATCCGCTTATTTTCAACTCCTTAACTAAAACACCCTATAAACGACTAAAATCTAAGATGTTAAAGCTCGAAAAGAGAATGGCTACGCCAACTGATCAACAAATTTTTCAGATCAATTCTGAAAGCAAGGTTTGGTATTTTGAAAGAGTTAGAATCGTCAACTATAAAATCGAACAATTAGAGCGCTCTATAATGCCTTTTACCCTATTTCCTGACCTAGGGCAAGACAACATTGAAGGGTCAATTCAGCACTACGTTGAAAGTAAAGGGCTAAAAATATCTCACTATATTACAAGCTATGTTCCAATGTCTGCTGATGAAAAGGATGTAAAAATTCTTTTGTGCCACAAGGGAACTCCTATGATGAAAATTCTCAACCGAGCTGTTTTGAATAACGGTAAAGTGTTTGAATACAGTAATATTTCAGCAATCGATTATTCTGTCACTTATATTCGACCATACAATCGTGAGGGTCAAAATTTTAGAACACTATAATCATTTTCAAACAAAAAGCGCCTTAACAAGGCATAACATCTCTTGTTGTGACGCTTTTTACTATATGAATTCCTATCGTAGTACCCGCTTACTGCTTTGCTTACCCATTACTGCCCGAATTTCGGCATCGGTGACTAAGTTAAAGTCGCCACCAATCGTCAACTTAAGAACACTGGCAGCCAAAGCATAATCAAGCATTTCATTTTTAGAGAATTTGTGCAAAAGACCATGAACCAAACCTGCACCGAAGGCATCACCTGCGGCTACGCCTTCCCAGACATGCATCTGATAAACCGGAGCTTCAAAAACCTGACCATGATCAATCATGATAGCTGTCCATTCTGAGTCTTCTACTGAATGAATATTGCGCAAAATGCTGGCCACCGTTTGGCACTTAGGATATTTAGCCGTAATTTCTTTCATTCCTTTAATGAATGTATCCTTTTGTTCAATACCGCGGGTCATATCGTTATCAAAAGCTTTAATTCCTAAAACAGCTTCAAAGTCCTCGTCATGTGCAAGACAAATATCAACATATGGCATTAGTTTAGCCATTGCTGTTTGCGCCTCTTTTGGCGACCACATTTTCCCGCGGTAGTTAAGATCGCACACAACCTTAATATTATGCTTTGAGCAATATCGACACGCTTCCAGCACAGCTCGACGCATTTCTGGCGAAACTGCTGGAGTAATGCCAGAAAAATAAAAATAACTGGTATCCTTTAAAACCTGGGACCAATCGTATTCTTTTGCCTGTGAAACAGCAAAGGAACTGCCTGCACGGTCATAAACTACGCTCGTGTTGCGAACACTTGCACCTTTTTCAAAAAAATATATTCCTAAACGGGGACCACCCTGAAGAACTTTGGTAACATCTACTCCATAACGACGCAAGGAAACTAATGCAGCTTGTCCAACCGCATGTAATGGAACTTTAGAAACAAACTGAGCATGATCTCCAAGCAATGATAATGACACAGCTACATTTGCTTCCGCTCCGCCGTAAAGACCGGAGAAGCGATCAGTTTGAATTATCCGCTCATTCTCATGTGGCTTCAAGCGTAGCATAATTTCGCCAAAAGTTACTATTTTTTTCATTTACTCTACCTTTTTTCTAATATACGTAAATATTCTTTACGATACGCCTTGGCTTGTTTAGTTACGGCAGCAAAGTCGCCTTTTGCAGCAGCAACAGTCAAATTACTGCCAGCACCGACAACTGTCACGCCAGCTTCAAACCACTCATGCATATTTTCTAAGTTAACACCACCAGTCGGCATGATATTGACCTGTGGTAATGGCGCTTTGACGGCCTTAACAAAGCCTTGACCCAAAACACTGCCAGGGAATATTTTAATGATTTCAGAGCCATAACGCATGGCCGTCTGCATTTCAGTTACAGTCATACATCCTGGCATATAAGGTATTTCATACTCATTGCATAAAAGAGCGACTTCTCTATCAAATGAAGGAGCAACAATAAATTTAGCACCTGCCAAAATGGCTATTCTGGCCGTGACTATATCCAAAACCGTTCCTGCGCCGACTACCACATCTGTGTCATTAGCATATTGTTCACGCAGTTGGCGAATAATTTCATCGGCCTGTGGAGCAGTAAAAGTTAGCTCAATCGCCTTAATTCCGCCTTTAATACATGCCACAGCTGTCTGATAAGCCTCGTCTTTAGACTTGCCCCGTACAACTGCAACAATTCCAGCTTTTTCAATGGCTAAAAGCGTATTTGTTTTTTGCATATTATTTCCTCCAATACATCTTTTTTAGTTTATGGTAAACCTTTACCTAAATAATTTCAATATCAACTGAACAATATAATTCAGGCCTAAAAGCAATTTGCTATAATAACACTAAAAAGTTTTTAAGCGAGGGGCTTATGAATAAAAAAACACCTAGTATTAAAGACGTTGCCAGGTTAGCAAACGTTTCAATCGCAACAGTTTCCAGGTACTTGCATGGCAAGATGGATCGGATGTCAGCCGCTACCGCCAAGCAAGTTGAAATTGCGATTAATAAGTTAAATTATGTGCCCAATGCAGCCGCCAGGCAGCTAATCACTCATAAAAGTAAAACGATTGCCATAATTGTCGTCAATATTGCTGATTCTTTTTCAACTGAACTCTATAAGGGTGCTAGCATCATTTTGGAAAAAGCAGGTTATACAACGGTTATGCTTGACACAGATTCTCAGCAGGAAAAAGAAGAGCACTTAATTAATACAGTTGGATTGAACACATATGATGGCCTGATTTTACAGCCACTGGGAAGTGACGTAAAAATGATCAAATCTGAAATAAAACGCAACGTGCCAATCGTTATTTTAGACCGCAAGTTGGATTATTCTCTGTGGCCGCAAGTATTGAGTGAAAATTATTCAGCCAGCTTAAAAGCTGCAAAGTACTTTCAAGAACATGATTTTCAAAATGCAATTGTACTTTCCTCTCCAATAGCGGTTGCATCAACGAGACAGGAACGGCTAAAGGGTATTAAAGAGATTTATCAGCAAGTCCAAATTTTAGAACTGGACGAAAAATTATTTCAACGCCAACAAATATACGATGATTTAAAGGTAGCTTTGTCAAAAAATAACGGAAAAACTGTTCTTTTCTTTCTTGAGGAACGTTGGCTACTGCTCCTTTTGCCAGATTTAATCAGTGCAGGATTTTTGCCAGATATAAATCTTCAAATATCTGGCTTTGCAGATACAAGCTTAATCTCTGCTATTTGGCCAGAAGCAAAAATGATTATTCAAAATCCTTATCAGATGGGTAAAAAAGCTGGCCAGATAATGCTTGATTTACTGGAAAATAAGAAGACCGTTCCTGCCGTATCGACAATCAAGACTAGGTTTGAAACTAGTGGCAAAAACAGGTAATTTCATCTAGCATAAAAATTAACTTTCATGATGAACTTTCCAAGCACCTATCAGAGTTGCCTTTTATGTTAATCACAGAGTCAGTAAAAACAAGGCTTGAAGGACTAGATATCATTAACAATTACTATAAAATTCAAAACAAAAAGCTAATAAATATGATACGTCCAAAAATGCTGTCAGCTTAATGGACTTTATTGTTAATGATCCTTCGCTATTTTCTGCGCAAAGGGAAGAAACTCAAAAAGCTGCTAATTTGCTCATAACCGGAAAAATAATTGATCACTTACCAACTGTAATCAACCGTGGAAAAGCCATCTTGGTTTGACAAATGTGTCAATTTAGGTGACAAGTCGGATTCTACAAACGCATTAAATATTAAAGTAACATTTAATAGTCTTAAACGCGTTAACAAAGAATGAACTATTATATATATTAATAAATTCACGATTTAACCAACTTCAACCGCTATTTCAATGCTTGATGTTGATTATCTAAAAAATATTGACTTTGATTTTCCACAATATATAGATATCATTATTATAAATATCATTTTAATTGAAAAAACTTGGCACTGGGTAGCGCAGAGCCAGTTGGAATATAGATGACTAAAAAGATAGACTGGCTGTGGATTGTAAGAAAAAGCCTAGATTAAATTTTCTCCAAACTGAAGCAACGACAATACAATTTTAGGCCTAATGTGATAGTTCCGCTAAAGATTGAAGATTTTAATTTTATCTTGCTTAGATAATTTAGCCATAATAAAAAACCTCGAAGTTGTCCTAACTTCGGGGTTCATATCAAACCAACTCTTTTGAATATCTCTTTAAAACTACTGATTCA
>CALYQE010000081.1 GCA_945281075.1 uncultured Lactobacillus sp.
GAAAAATGGAAAAACATCGGTTTTAGATGGTTGTTAAATCAGTGAGTATTGGAACGTGATCAATGTTATTATTGTTGGAAATCTAGTTTTAGATGGTTGTTAAATCAGTGAGTATTGGAACCGTAAATTTAAAGTTAAAAGTGGGTTTAGTGTTTTAGATGGTTGTTAAATCAGTGAGTATTGGAACATGTAGTTACTTTAGGTAGTCGGTGGAAGCGTTTTAGATGGTTGTTAAATCAGTGAGTATTGGAACTCTATTACTCATTAACCCTCACTTCCTCTAGTTTTAGATGGTTGTTAAATCAGTGAGTATTGGAACTTGTTATAAGGTAATACATAACCCATCTGCGTTTTAGATGGTTGTTAAATCAGTGAGTATTGGAACGTTAATCAAATTATCAAGATTTACTCTATTGTTTTAGATGGTTGTTAAATCAGTGAGTATTGGAACAAAAGAGTACCTGATAAGTTTACTGAATCTGTTTTAGATGGTTGTTAAATCAGTGATAACTAGTCTCTTTTCTTGATGCTACTTTGCAACATGCAATTTAATATCGCAAGATTTAAGGCATTCTGCTTATTGGAGATCTTAGGAGTCAAAAAAATTGTCATCAAATTAGAAAGAGGAACTTGAGAGGAAAAATGACGTTAACCGAAAAAATTTTAGCCAATGAAGTACCAACTTCAGCAACGATTGTGCCAGAGCAAATGCGCCAATCTTATGAACCACTTGGGTTTGACATTGCTAAAAATAAGCAAAAAGCGCTATTTGTTGTGGGAGAACCACGTAAATACAGCCTGACTTACGACTTGGTCAATACAGCAATGCGCTATTTAGAGGAAAATGGCTGGGCAGTTGAACTGCGGGATTTGTATGAGCTTAACTTTGATCCGGTTCTGCACCCAGAAGAATTTTATTACGTCAAAGATGGATTAGATACGGCACCAGCTTATCTAGCAAAAGAGCAGGAGCTGGTAAGTCAGGCAAATATAGTAATTTTTGCATACCCTAATTGGCATGACGCTCCCGTCAGCATTGTTAAAGGTTATATTGAAAAAGTCTTCGCGGCGGGATTTGCTTATGAAAACGGCAAGCAAGGACTAAAGGGGCTCTTAACCAATAAGTACCTTTATACAATTATGAATTGTGGTTACTTAGGTGGTGGTCAAGGCTATGTTGGCGATGGTATCGGTCAAAATGATCAACTCTGGGACAAATACATGAATGCCTTTAAGGTTTGTGATGATGATACCGCACAGTTCTGGGGAATGACTAACGCCGGGCGCTTTGTTAATGACCAAAAGCCGAAAAACTTTAGTTCTGACTATCAAAACCAGCTTGAAAAGTTGCGGTCAGTTTTGAAAGAACATCTTAAGCGCGATCTTTTGGACGTGGTTAAATAATTTTAAGGCAAAAGAAAAAGCCGTTTCTGCGAAACGACTTTTTTATTTATCCAAATAATAGTGATATAAGAATGAATATCCGATCAGTAAAAACGAAATTCCCTCAAGAAAGCCGCCGACTACATCGGACGGATAGTGAACGTGATTGAAGATTCTCGTATAACCAATTAGTAAAGGAAAACAAGCCCAGATAAGACAAAGGATTGTTTTAATAGCCTTGTTTTTAACCAAAAGAATGGTTAAAACGATCAAGATTCCAAATAGGGTCGCACTGCCAACCGAGTGTCCGGAGGGAAAACTATAGCCGTGAGCCTCAACGAGGTGATGAACCAGCGGCCGTGGACGTTCAATCGTATGCTTGATAATCCAGTTATAACCGTTAGCCGCAATCATTGTCCCGGCGGTAAAAAGCGCATAAGCATATTTGCGGAAAATGCCTAAGATAATTACCAAAATAATTGTTTCGACGATAATAACATTGGTATTGCCAAGGTTCGTAAACGTGGTCGAAAATTTAATCGCTGCAGGATTATTGTTGCAAATAAAATTAATAACCGTTTTGTCGAATTGCTGAATAAACTGACTGTTTGAAGAAACTAAAATTGCCCATGCTGCATAGATAAGTAAGCAGATTGTCGCGGGTATGATGGTATCTCTTTTTGCATGACGTGTATTGTTCAAATAACTTTCTCCCCTTGTTTTTTTTAGCATTTGTGGTAAATTATAATCATTATTGATCAAAAAATAAAGGTTAGGAACTAGTAGCAATTTTATTTTTCTATAGAGAAGAGTCGGTTGGTGCAAGACTTGAAAAATATATTGTGAACTGAGCCTAGGTTAAATCTTTCGTTTGCTATCCGCGTTAAGGGGCTTGTGAGGGTCACGTTAATTTACGTGAAACTTAGGTGGTACCGCGATTATTCGTCCTATGAGTTTATTTCATAGGACTTTTTTTATGAGGGAAATGTTTATGTACAATCACAAAGTAGTTGAGCAAAAATGGCAAGATTATTGGGAAAAAAATCAAACATTTAAAACGGGTAGTGATCCGCAAAAGAAAAATTATTATGTTTTAGATATGTTTCCATTCCCATCTGGTAAGGGATTGCACGTAGGGCACCCAGAAGGATATACGGCAACCGATATTATTGCGCGAATGAAGCGTAGTGAGGGTTACAATGTGCTGCACCCAATGGGCTGGGATGCTTTTGGTTTACCAACTGAGCAATATGCATTGCAGACTGGTCAAGACCCAGCTGTCGTAACTAGGGACAATATTGCTAACTTTAAGAGACAATTAAATAAGTTAGGCTTTTCTTATGACTGGAACCGAGAAATCTCAACAAGTGATCCAAAATATTACAAATGGACGCAGTGGACATTTGAACAAATGTATAAGCACGGTCTTGCTTATGAAGCCGAAGTTCCGGTTAACTGGTCACCAGATTTAGGAACTGTTGTTGCTAACGAAGATATCGTTGATGGTAAAACCGAACGTGGTGGCTACCCAATTTATCGCCGGAACATGAAACAATGGATGCTTCGGATAACTAAATATGCCGACCGTCTTCTTGCTGGTCTTGATAATCTTGATTGGCCAGAAAATATTAAAGAAATGCAACGTAACTGGATTGGTCGTTCAGTTGGGGCTCAAATTACGTTCAAGATTAAGGATTCTGATCAAACATTTGATGTGTTCAGTACTAGACCCGATACGCTTTTTGGTGCTACCTATGCGGTTTTAGCCCCAGAAAATAAGTTGGTCCAAAAAATTACTACTGCTGGTCACCAGGCTGACGTTGATGCTTATATTAAGCAAATTGAATCCAAATCAGATTTGGAAAGAACCGATTTAAATAAAAATAAGACTGGTGTATTTACCGGTGCTTACGCTATTAATCCGGTCAATAATGAGGAAATTCCAATCTGGATTGCTGATTACGTTCTGGCAAGTTACGGAACAGGCGCTGTTATGGCAGTTCCCGCTCACGATACACGTGATTATGAGTTTGCCCAAAAATTCCATTTGCCAATTAAGGCGGTAATTAAAGGCGGCGACATTAATAAAGAACCTTTTACTGGTGAGGGACTACACATTGAGTCTGACTTTTTAAATGGCTTAAATGTTGCTGATGCGAAAAAGAAGATTGTTTCTTGGCTTGAAGACCACCATGCCGGTAAGCAAAAGGTAAATTACAAGCTGCGTGACTGGGAATTCAGTCGGCAAAGATACTGGGGGGAGCCGATTCCAGTTATTCACTGGGAAGATGGCGAAACCACCCTTGTTCCTGAAAATGAATTGCCACTAGTTTTACCACACGCCACAGATATTAAGCCGTCTGGAACACCAGAAAGCCCGCTAGTCAACCTCAAAGACTGGGTTAATGTCGTTGATGAAAATGGCCGCAAGGGTAAACGTGAGACCAATACCATGCCGAACTGGGCAGGGTCATGTTGGTACTTCTTGCGCTTTATTGATCCGCACAACGATAATAAATTGGCCGATTTTGAAATGCTGAAAAAATGGACTCCAGTTGATTTGTACATTGGTGGTGCTGAACACGCTGTTCGTCACCTGCTTTATGCTAGATTCTGGAATATGGTACTCTACGACCTAGGCGTAATTCCAAATGAAGAACCTTTCCAACGTCTGTATAATCAAGGGCTAATCTTAAAAGACCATGACAAGATGTCAAAATCAAAAGGTAATGTTGTTAACCCTGATGACGTGATTGACGAATATGGTGCTGACAGCCTAAGAATGTACGAAATGTTCATGGGACCACTTGATGCTTCAATCGATTGGGATGACAATGGTCCGGCTTCCACTAAGAAGTTTCTTGACCGAATTTGGCGTTTGTTTGTCAACGATTTGGATTTACAGGCAATTCCACAAGAAAACATTGTTGCCGAAAATGACGGTACTTTGGATAAAATTTACAATGAAACAGTCAAAAAAGTAACGGAAGACTTTAATGATTTGCATTTCAATACTGCTATTTCGCAGCTAATGGTTTTTGTGAATGCAGCGCAAAAGGCCAAGACAATTCCAAGAGAATATGCTGAAGGCTTTATCACGATGGTGGCACCAATTGCACCGCACATGATGGAAGAAATTTGGCAAATCTTTGGTCATGACCAATCGGTTACTTTTGCGAAGTGGCCAACTTATGATCCGGCAAAATTGGTTGAGTCAACCGTGGACATTATGGTTCAAGTTAACGGCAAACTGCGGGGTAACTTTACTGCTCCGAAAGATGCTGATCAAGAAGAAGTTAAAAAACATGCATTATCACTTGAACATGTTCAAAAGTTTTTGGAAGGTAAAGAAGTCAAAAAGGTGATTGTAGTTCCAAATAAGATTGTCAATATTGTTGCTAAATAAAATTAATTTTTCCTAAAGTGGTAAGTATATTGATTGTTAATTGTTGTTTTTCATTCAAAATGAAATAGTTAGTACACGAAATTTAGGAAAAATTGATGAGAGAAAATAATTTGAAAGAACAAAACACGCAAGCTACCTTTATTAAAGGTAGTGCATGGATGACTTTTGGCTCAATTACTTCACGCATTTTGGGTGCGCTCTACATTATTCCATGGTTTTACTGGATGTCGCCCTATGGCAATATTGCTAATGCATTGACGGCCAGAAGCTACAATATTTATAGTATTTTTATTTTGATTTCAACGGCAGGAATTCCCGGGGCAGTTGCCAAACAAGTTGCTAAGTATAATGCGCTTAACGAATATGGCATTGGACGCAAGCTCTTTCACCGGGGACTTGTGTTGATGGTCTTTTTAGGAATTATTTCAGCTGCGATCATGTATTTTGCCTCGCCATTTTTAGCGTCAAACGGTTCGCGCAGCGATCCACGACAAATAGCCGTGATGCGCAGCTTATCATACGCAATCCTAATCATTCCGGTGTTGAGTATTATGCGGGGCTATTTCCAGGGTTACGCTGATATGATGCCGTCAGCTTTGTCGCAATTTGTCGAACAGTTTGCCCGCGTTGTCTGGATGCTATTAACCGCATACGTTATTATGCAAGTTCAACACGGCAACTTTGTTGATGCGGTTGTTCAGTCGAACTTGGCAGCAGCGGTTGGCGCCATCTTTGGCGTCGCGATTTTATGTTGGTTTTTGCTGTCACGCCGCAATAGTTTAAATTATTTGGTTGAAAATTCTGAAAACAAGATTCAGGTTTCAACCATGGCGCTCTTTAAAGAGATAATTGCCCAAGCAATTCCCTTTATTATTATTGATGCTGGTATTCAACTGTTTTACCTAGTAGATCAGTATACTTTTCACCCAATGATTAACAGCGTTGTGAAGGTAAGTTACGACACGATTGAAACGTGGTACGCGCTGTTTGCCTTAAATGCAAACAAGTTAATTATGATTATTGTTTCCCTTGCCAGTGCGATGGCCGTAACGGCGATTCCGTTATTATCTGCTGCACATGCAAAACATGATTATCATAGTATTTCAGAGCAAATTAGCAACACTTTAGATTTGTTTTTATTTATTATGATTCCGGCTGCTTTTGGGATGGCGGCAATTTCTAAGCCAATTTACACCATTTTTTACGGCTATGATCAGTTGGGTTCTAACATTCTTTATCTGTCCGCCTTTACGTCAATTTCGTTAGGATTGTTTACGGTTTTAATGGCAATTTTGCAGGGCCTATCTGAAAATGGTCTTGCAATTAAATATCTGATTTTAGGACTAGTTATCAAGATCATTGTGCAGTATCCGATGGTTTATGTGTTTAAGGTGTTTGGTCCACTGGTAGCAACTAATATTGGCATGCTGGTGATTATTTTTCTGGCACTGAAACACTTGGAGATTAGTTTTGCCTTTAATCAGAGCAGAACAAGTCGGCGCTTTATCGGAATCACGGCGTTTTCACTACTGATGTTTTTAGTTGTGCTAGGCGTTGAAAAGTGTCTGGAGTTATTCCTGAGTCCATTTAGTCGCTTGCAGGCCCTGATCATTGTGATCATCGCGGTAATTGTTGGCGGTTTAGTTTATGCGTTAGCGGCGATTAAATCGAACTTAGCTCAGAAGATTTTGGGCGATAAAATTGTGCCGCTTTTGGCCAAGCTGCATATAAAAGCATAAAATTAATATTATTCTTAGTATTTATAAGAGTAATATTACTAACTAAATGATTAGATAATAAGCTATTTGATATTTTTAAGAGTTTTTTTAACTGTGATAAAAAATATTTTATAAAGCCTTTTTGCACTACTTAACATTGTAACAGGATAGTTAAGTGCAATAAGGGCTTTTTTAGTTTTGTTTGAAACTTGAAATCTTTGTTCTTGTAACTCTGATGGATGTTGATAATTAAAAAAGCGCGATATCTCTCATACTTTGTTTACGTGTAGAGGAGTGATTAGCGTAGTTTTTGTATTATTAAAAGCAATAACAAAAGCTTTGCTTTTATATCTAGACTGCTACTATTTGGCTAGCCACTAAATGATTTTATGGCTTTTTAACTCAATTGTTCTTAGTTTGCAAATAGTTTTAAACTAAAAAAATCATAAAAATTGCAATTTGCAACAAAACTTGTATTGCAAAAATGCTTAATGTAAAATAATATACAATAGCATAGTTTTATAGCTCGATTTGGTTTTTTTGATTAATTTTAAAACAATCAATTTATTCATGCTATTAATTGTGGATAAGGCTGAGAGAGTATTGACATAAACTAAGGAGTTTATATTTTAGAAACTGGAGAAAAAATGAACTGGCAGATGAAGAAGTTGCGTTTACAAAAGCTATTTATTATTAACATTTTAAGTGCTTTTGTGCTTTGGATGGGTGGCCTTGTTACCCAAGAAAATATAAGGGCTTCCACAGTTATTGACATTACGGTTAATAAAGACAACTATAACAAGTACTTTGAGCAAAATGGAGATGCTGTTGGAAAATATGACAGTACAACGGGCACGCAAATAATTACAGATAATTCCAATCAAGTTGGCAACGTGGCCTTTATTGGGGCTGTTAATTTAAACTTTAACTTCTCGGTAAGCGGCCAGCTTAATTTAGGCATTCCCACTACTGTTGGTAAGTATTCTGGAGTAGCCGACGGGATAGGTTTTGTATTTTATCAAGGCAAAAGAGGCCAAGTTGGTGGTACATCTGGAAACTTGGGCATTTATGGCCTTCCAAATGCGTTGGGCTGGAAAGTTGATACCTGGTTTAATAAAGACGGAAGTGATGTTAGTGCTGGTAAAAAACTTCTAGGAGAAGGCGATTCCAAATATATGAATCAGAATGGAGATCCATATGGTGCCTTCATAACTACGGATAGCAAAGGATGGGGCTCGATTGATGCAGATACGGTCAAGTCGATTCCGCGAGATAAGCTAGTAGATGGACAGAATCACCCATTTAAGTTTGAATATCGGGCGCAGGACAGAACGCTAACTATCAGTTTAACGGTTGCCGGGGAAACGTATCAGTTTGCAAAGACCATACTTTTTAATGAAAGTAATCCCCTATACTATTTCACAATAGCTGCTGGTACAGGCGTTTTGCCGACGCATCAGTCCTTTATCTTTGATTCTTTGAACTACTCAACCGCGCAGCGGGCAATCATCAACTATATTGATGATGACGAAAACGGAAAAATACTGTCAAGCGATAATGTAATTGGCAATGGCGGGGAAACCATTGATTATCAGACTGCTGATAAAATTAGCAAGTATGAAGAAGGTAATTATGAATTAGTTTCAGATGGCTTCACTGATGCGACAGATGCCGAAAAAATTTTTGACTATGATGATAAGACTGACCAAGAGTTTGCAGTTCATCTAAAGCATAAACACAGTAAAAAAGAAGAAACGAAACAGGTCACTCATACTATTAAGTATCAATATGCACTAACAGTTATTCAGTCCATATCTCCGGCTCCAGATTATGTAAACAAGTTATCCTTCTCGCGTACAGTAGATACAGATGAAGTAACAAAAAAGGTGACCAACGGACCCTGGAACCCAACATCTGGTACTTTTCCAGAAGTGAAGTCGCCTGAAGTTGAAGGCTATAAAGCTGATAAAGAAAGCATAGCCGAGTATGCTAAAATAACGGGAGATTCTAAGGATATAACAGATACTGTAACTTATTCTAATGGACCGGTGACGACAAAGTATATCGATCAAGATACCCAAAAAGAAATCGCTCCAGCAACGATACAGACAGGTCGTACAGGCGAAAATTACACGACTGAGGCGAAGTTTATCGATAATTATGTATTAACTAAAATACCGGCTAATGCAAATGGTAAGTATACGAAAGATGCCATTACGGTCACCTACACGTATAAAAAGGTGGAAGCACCAGTAACTGAAACGGGCCAGGTGGTAACGAAATATGTCGACGAAGATGGTAAGGAGATTGCAGATCCGGTAGAACAGAG
>CALYQE010000082.1 GCA_945281075.1 uncultured Lactobacillus sp.
TTATGGAGATGAGGTACTTAATATGACAATGATTTCAGTTAACGAATTTAAGAACGGCCTGACCATTAAATACAATAATGATTTATGGCGCATTGTTGAATTTCAGCATGTAAAGCCAGGTAAGGGAAGTGCTTTTGTTCGTTCAAAGCTCAAAAGCTTGAATACCGGAGCTGTTCAAGAATACACATTCCGTTCAACTGCTAAAGTTGACACTGCTGATATTCAGACAAAGGGAATGCAGTACTTATACAATGATGGTACCAGCTATGTTTTCATGGATACGACAACATATGATCAATTGGCCATTCCAAATGATCAAATCACTGACGAAGCCAAATATCTAAAGGAAAATATGGAAGTCAGCGTAATTATGCATGAAGGCAAGACTTTGGGAATCCAATTGCCGAATACAGTTGAGTTGGCTGTAGCTAAGACTGAACCAAATATTAAAGGCGATACTTCCTCTGGTGGTGGTAAACCTGCAACCATGGAAACTGGCCTGGTGGTCAATGTCCCGTTCTTTATTAATGAAGGTGATGTTTTAGTCATTAATACAACTGACGGAAGTTACGTATCTCGCGCAAATAAATAGTTTTTTTGAGGTAATACAAATGGCAGATAGTTCAAAAATTGTCTTAGATGATAAAAATAACGGTGAAGAAATTGAAATAGATCCTAGTGTTCTTGAAGTTATTATGGGCATTGCTGCCGAAAAAGTTGACGGTGTTGCCGAAATGCATGGTAACGTGAGATCAGGAATCAACTGGGTTTTAGGTCGTGAAGATTTACGTCGCGGAATTACAATTAGTGTTAATGATAAGCACGAATTGGTTGCTGACGCATATGTCAGTGTTGAAGCTGGTTGCAATGTGCCAAAAGTGGCGAAAGCTCTGCAAAAGTCGTTAAAGAGCCAGGTTCTTCAAATGACGGATCTTAATCTGAAGGAAATTAATGTCCATGTCATTGGCTTGGTTTTCCCGACAGAGCAAGAGCAAAACGACAGTGGTAATTCTCAGCTGTTTTCCGACATTGATGAAAAGGGTAAAAATGAATCAACACAAGAGTCGTGAAGTTGCAATGCAGGCAGTATATTTAGCGAACCAAGAGCCTAAATGTACCCCTGCAGAAGTTGTAGCCAAAACGGTTGCGATGCTTGATCTAAAGGAACTTTCTGCTTATTCAAAGGAAATTATTGCAGGCGTCATTGAAAAGCGTGATGAATTAAAAGGACAGCTTGCTGTTTACTTAAAAAAGAACTGGCGAATTGATCGTTTGAGTCAAATTTCGCTCGCAATTCTCGAAGTTGCCTTGTACGAAATTAAGTATAGCCAAGAGATTGAGCCTAAAGCAGCGGTTAATGAAGCTTTAAACTTATGTGATGAATTTGCCGATCCCAAAACCAAACCTTTTATTAATGGTGTTTTGGCAAACTTTATCAAAGAATAACTAATAGTCGGCTGAGCTAAGCCGGCTGTTTTTTTAAAAAAGGAAATTTTCATGGGACAATTGCTAGACGGACAATTGCTAGCAGATTTGCGGACTGGTAAACTAAAAGAAAGCGTTAATAAACTAAAAGCAGGAGGAATAATCCCCTGTTTTTGCGTAATTAATATAGGTAACGATCCTAGCAGTCAAATATATCTGAAAACGAAAAAAAGAAAAGCCGATGAAATTGGAATTGTTCAAAAAGTGTATCAACTTCCTGAAAATGAAACGCAAGCGGATTTGCTGGCCTTGATTGATCGTCTGAATGCTGATCAAAAAGTTGATGGTATTATGATTCAACTGCCTGCTCCTAAACAGATCAATTTGAATCAAGCACTAGAACGAATCGATCCGGAAAAAGACGTTGACTGTTTGACCCCAAGTAATGTTGGAAGATTGTGGCGTGGGGATCACTTTGTTGAGCCGGCCACTGCACACGGTATTTTGGCCTTACTCGATCATTACCAGCTTAACTTACAAGGACAAAATGTCGTAATTATTGGTAGGAGCAGTATTGTGGGCAAGCCGCTGGCGGCACTGATGCTAGAACGGGATGCGACGGTTTCAATTTTACATGCTAAGACCCAAAATCTGGCTGCCTACACTAAAAGAGCTGATATTTTGGTTTCGGCTGCTGGTCAAGCCGGCATGATTACGGCGAAATTAGTCAAGAAAGATGCCATTGTGATTGATGTGGGTATCAATCGGCAGAACGGCAAAACCGTTGGTGATGTTGACTTTGATGCAGTCAGACAAAAAGCGAAATATCTTACACCTGTTCCCGGCGGTATTGGGCCTTTGACGGTTGAATCTTTGATGGAGCAAGTTGTTAATTTAACAAGGAGAAAAAATGGAAGATAGCAAGTATCTTACCGTGACGGATTTAAACTACTACATCACGCAAAAATTTAAAAATGATCCGTATTTGCACAAAGTTTTTCTTCAGGGAGAACTATCAAATTTTCGCTATCGCCGCAATTCACATCAATATTTTTCCCTTAAGGATGAGAAATCAAAAATTAATGTGGTGATGTTTCGTTCCCATTTTGATCAGGTGAAATTTAAGCCAGAGGAGGGTATGAAAGTCTATCTGATTGGCTATGTCAGTGTATACGGACCGCAGGGGACATACCAATTTTATGCTGAAAAGATGGAGCCAGCTGGTATAGGAGCGTTGTATGAGCAGATGAAGCAGTTGCAAACAAAGCTGGCTAATGAAGGCTTATTTGCTCAGGAGCATAAGAAACCATTGCCGCGCTTTCCAGATCACATCGCGGTTGTGACGAGTGCTTCTGGGGCGGTTATTCATGATATTTTGGTCACGGTTAATCGCAGGTTTCCTCATGCGCAAGTCGATCTATTTCCTGCTCAGGTACAAGGTGATCGTGCAGCAGATTCTCTGGTAGCAGCGATGAAACAAGTGGCTGGCTATGGTGAGAAATATGATGTCATGATCATTGGACGGGGCGGCGGCTCTTTGGAAGATTTATGGCCGTTTAATGAAGAGGCTGTGGTCAGACAAGTTTATGAGATGAAGATGCCAGTAATTTCTTCTGTTGGTCACGAAACTGATACGACCTTATGTGATTTGGTGGCGGATGCGCGGGCTGCAACCCCAACGGCTGCCGCGGAATACGCGACGCCAAATTTGACCGATGAATTGGCGAATATTCATCAGCTCCAGAGCAGTCTTCTCTCTAGTATGCAAAATATCATTCGCGCTAGGCGAGAAGCTTTAAACCGGATTAATAATTCCGTGATTATGCGGGAACCCGCTAGACTGTATGATGAACAAGCGCAAACGTTAGATTTGCTGCGTGAGCGGTTAGTTAGCAGCATGTCGCACCTGCTTGAACGGAACCGGCAAAACTATCAGTTGCTTGAGCAAAAAATAAGGGGCGCTAGCCCACAAAAGCGAATTGAGCAAATGCTGCAGCAAGAGAACTTTCACTATCAAAAATTAGTCGGCAGTATGAAAAATATTATCCGGGAAAAACACCATCATTTTGCTCAGGCCGCTCAGCAGCTAAATGATTATAGTCCCTTAAAGACGCTTGATCGAGGCTATGTTTTTGTCACCAATGCCCAAGGCAAAATGGTAGGCGAGGTTGATCAAATTAAAACAAAAGATGAAATTGATTTGCATTTTAAAGACGGAAATGCCAAAGCAGTCGTAAAGACAATCAGGAGAGATGATCATGACAGACAAGAAAAATAATTTTGAAGAAGAATTAACGCAATTGCAGACAATTGTTGGCAACCTTGAAAACGGTAATGTTCCCTTAGAGGACGCATTGAACGAATTTCAAAAAGGCGTTCAGCTCAGCAAGGATTTGAATAAGCGCTTAACCCAAGCAGAAGAAACGGTGGCCAAATTGATTGATAGTGATGGCGCTGAACATCGGCTAGATCCTAATAATGCCTCTGCACCGGAAGAATAACCATGAATTTTACAGAATTTAGAACCAAATGGGCGCCTGTGATTGATAAGTTTCTTTCGCAGCATTTAAAAAGTGAACTTGATAATCAGCAAATTAGTCAAATAATGTCATATTCCGTAATGGCAGGTGGCAAAAGATTGAGACCACTGCTTTTTTTGGCCACTTTATCTGCTTTGGGACAAGAAATCAGTGAACAAGAAGTTCAAATTAGCTGCGGTATCGAATTAATTCACACGTACTCACTAATTCATGACGATTTGCCTGCAATGGACAATGACGATTACCGTCGCGGCAAGTTGACTAGCCATAAAAAGTGGGGCGAAGCAGAGGCAATTCTCGCCGGTGACGCCTTGCTTCCTTTAGGTATTGAATGGATAGCAGAGGGCAGTAATGAAATTGCTATAGTAAAAATAATTACTAAAGCCATCGGAGCAAACGGCATGGTTGGCGGCCAATACTTGGATATTGATTCAACTAATAACGCTGAAGTTGCTGATGATGAAGACCTGATCAATCAAATGGAATGGCTAAAAACTGGCTGTTTAATTGAGGCATGTGTTGAAATGGCGGCTGTTTATGCTCATGCAGACGAACAAAGCAAGGCAAAATTGCTCACCTTTGCCAAAGATTTTGGGCGCTCATACCAAATTTACGATGATTTGGTGGACGTAGTTGAAACAAGCGAAGAAGCAGGTAAAAAAACACATAAAGATCAGGCAACCGGTAAAAACAATACTTTAACCATCCTTGGGCTAGCAAAAAGTCGCCAAGAATTATCTGAGTTGATCAAGCATGCTGAAACAGCCTTGACCGGATTAGACGGCAGTGTTTTATCCGGTTTTCTGGCTTTATATCAAAAGGTATTGTCATGATAAAAGAAAGAGCGGATATTTTATTAACGAAAAACGGCTATTTCAACTCGCGTTCGCAGGCACAGCGTGCGATTATGGCCGGTTTGGTTTCTGATCATAATCATCAAAGAATTGATAAGAGCGGAACAAGTTTTCCAGTTGAAGAACAGTTTTATCTCAAAGACACTGGTAAAAAGTATGTTTCTCGCGGCGGTTTCAAACTCGAAAAGGCGTTAAAATCATTCGAAATTGATTTGAAAGATAAAATTTGTCTTGATATTGGTGCTTCAACCGGTGGTTTTACTGATGTGGCACTGAAAAATCACGCTAAATTAGTCTACGCCCTTGATGTGGGCTATAACCAGCTTGCTTGGCAATTGCGTGATGACCAACGGGTAATCGTCATGGAGAAACAAAACTTTCGTTACAGTAAACCAGAAGATTTTACCCATGGTTTGCCCGATTTTGCGATGACTGATGTTTCCTTTATTTCTTTGGATTTGATCATGCCGCCGATGTATCAAATTTTAAAAGATCAGTGTGATGCCGTCTGTTTGATTAAGCCGCAGTTTGAAGCGGGGCCGGAAAATGTTGGTAAGCATGGAATTGTCCATGATCACGCCGTTCACTGTGCGGTTATTGAGCATACAGTTGCAAAGGCACGTGAAATTGGCTTTAACGTCTTAGCTGTTGATTATTCACCCATTAAAGGCGGAAAAGGCAACATTGAATTTTTAATCCATTTGCAAAAAGATGAGGAAAATAACGGACAATGTCTCTGGTCCGGGACACCTGAAAAAGTCGTTGAGCAGGCTTTGGCTGATTTGTAGGAGAAAATGATGTTAGTTGAGCTGGATATCAAAAATTTCGCTATTATCAAAGCGTTGAAGGTTCGCTTTCAAGAAAACATGACGGTTTTAATTGGCGAAACAGGTGCGGGCAAGTCAATTATTATTGATGCCGTTTCTTTATTAATGGGTGGACGCGGCCAAAAAGAAATGGTTCGAAGTGGCGAAAAAAAGGCCGTCGTTACTGGTTTGTTTGAAATTGACAAAGAAGCTAAGCAAATTAGCGCACTCTGTGAGAAATACGGGTTGCCAGATGCAGACGGTGGCCAACTGATTATTAGCCGTGAACTTGCACTAAAGGGGCGCAATGTTGTCCGAATTAATGGTCAACTGACAACAATTAACGTTTTGCGTGAACTAGGAAATTACTTAGTTGATATTCATGGTCAAAATGACCAGCAAATTTTAATGGATCAAGAGCGGCAGATTGACTTAGTTGATAATTATGCTGCTGGCGATCTGAAGCCAGACCTGGTTCAATATCAACAAGATTATGCTGCTTGGAAAAAGCTGACTGAAAAACTTCAGCATCTAAAAAGCGATGCCCAGGAGCTTGCGCAAAAACAGGATATTTTGACTTTTCAAAATGACGAATTAACAGCCGCCGATTTGACCGATCCCGATGAAGATGAACAACTTGAAGAGGAATATAACGAATTAAATAATTACCAAAAGATTATTGATACGGCTAATTATTTGATGCAATTATACGATGATGAGGATCAAGGCATTGAAACCTTGCTGGGTAATGCGCAAAGTGCTGCCAGTGAATTAAGCGAGTACGGAACGAAATTTAAGGACATTGCGAAAACAATTGATGACGGTGTGTATGCGTTAAGCGACGCCCGTAGCGAATTATCTAGCGTTTTAGACGAAATGGACTTTGATGAGGAAAGGTTTCAATATGTTTCCAACCGGCTTGATTTGCTTAATTCGCTCAAGAAAAAGTATGGTCCAACTTTAGCAGATGTTTTCGCATTTTACGAAAAAGTCCAACAAGAACTTAGTCAATTTGAAACCGGTGGTTTGGATGAAGATGTGCTGCAAAAACAGGTGGCTGAAGTCGAACAAAGACTAACTGCAGAAGCTAAAAAACTACATCAGATTCGAGTTAAAACAGCCAACACGCTTGAAGAAAAAATTAAACAGGAATTAGCCGATCTGTACATGGCAAAAGCCAAATTTGTCATTGATATTTCAACCACTGCGACTTTCACAAAAAAGGGCATGGACGAAATTGTATTTTTGATTTCGCCAAATCCAGGTGAAGATCTAATGCCACTGGTTAAAATTGTTTCCGGTGGAGAGCAGTCAAGGCTGATTCTCGCCCTAAAAACAATTTTTAGCCGTGTAGAACCAGTGGGAACGATGATTTTTGACGAAATTGATACTGGTGTTTCGGGGCGCGTTTCAGCTGCGATTGGTAAAAAGCTGCATTCCATTGGGGAAAGCAAGCAGGTTATTGCGATCACGCATTCACCGCAAGTTGCGGCCGCCAGTGATCAAAAATACCTTGTTGCCAAGGAAGTTAAGGACGGTGCAACCTATACTCAAATTGGGCCGTTGACGCAAGAAGAAACAGTGACAGCAATCGCTGAAATGATGGCTGGAAGTGATGTTACGCAAGCGGCTAAGCAGAATGCTCAAGATTTAATGAAAAGTTTTAGGAATAAAAACAATGAAATATGAGAAAAAAGTTACCTTGAATAGTAGGGAACTGCTTCAGGCCGATCAGCTGGCAAAAAGAGTTTGTGCTTTTGATCATACGGTTAAGGAAATTTATTTAAGCAATCAGTATAATTATTTTCCTGAAATGCCGACCTTCATTTTTGCCACTGAGAAAGAGCAAATGGTCGGCATGGCAATGATTTATGCCGATGAAAAACCGGGGGAAGAAGTTGATCTACGCGTTGAAGTTGATCCCGATTTTCGTCGTCAAGGAATTGCGACCGAATTGGTTCGCCAAGTGATGACTGTGTTAGCAGAGTTCGGTTATCATGATTATAATTTTGGGAGTGAAAAAGCATTTTTAGAGCAAAATCCGCAATTTTTGACTAATACTAATCTAGCAATTGACGATTTTGACTACTATATGCAAGCAGAGCAGCCACTTCCGATAGCAAATGATGAGTTAGCTAGTATTTTGACAGTGCGTGAAATGAAGGCTGAGGACAAAAAGAGCCTTATTCCTCTTTATTGTGTGGCTTTTGATGAAAGTGCTGATTCTGCTGTCAACTATATTGAAGAAAGTTTTAGGAGCAAGCAGCCAGTGAATTATGTCTTAACTTGCCATGATGAGGTTGTCGGCTATAGTGCCGTTGATGTTGGTGAGGACAAAATAGATTATTTCTATGGTTTATTCATCGCTCAAAAATTTCAGGGTCGCGGCTTCGGTACCTTTTTCATTAAAAAAATGATGGAATTGCAACGAGCTAAGGGAACAAAAGCTTTCTCGCTAGAGGTTGAACCCAATAATCAAGCAGCGATAAAGGCATATCGTCATGCTGGTTTTAAAATTATTAGCGAAGTAACTTATTTAAAAAGAAGTTCATCAAAAGAAAAAGCTCCAGAATAAACTCTGGAGCTTTTAATTTAACCAAGATATATTTCTAGGCTAAATCAATTCTGAAAATATTATCTAAATCAATCACTTTAATCAGTTTTTGATTAGTTGTGCGAAAGGCAAAGCGGCCGGTAGAAACGCGTTTAATAATTTGGCCAATTTCACTACTGCCGTCTTGATACCGTAATAATACATATGCGCGATGGAGTAAGGCGTAATTTAACAAAGATAAGATTTCACTGTGGAACTGATTATAGATGCTCAGTTTATCTTCGTCATAATCAAATAGGTAATGATAGATTCTTTTAAGCGAGTTTTTCATCAAATCAACCCTCAGTATTTACTCGAACATTTGTTTGACTATTTATATTATAAGAACATTTGTTTCGAAAAACAAGCTTTTTATT
>CALYQE010000083.1 GCA_945281075.1 uncultured Lactobacillus sp.
CACTGCCCGGCATTTTAGGCATAATTGATGTTCTCTTTGGGCTTAAGCTATTTAGAGGACTTCTCCCGTATCCATACCGCGGCATTTGGATCCCGTTTACAATTTTTATTATTTTTTATTTGTTCTATTACGTTTTAACTGTCAAACTTTATAAAAAAATCGTATTGGATAATTAGTAATATGTGAAATATAAAAAGCTACGCTGTTTGAAGCGTAGCTTTTAAGTCCATTTAAAAGATTTTATGAAAATAAAATTCCAATTACTAACCCTAAGATTTGCATTAGTTGAAACCAAAATAAATTTTGTGGGGCCAAATCAAAGGTAGTCAGGACTTTGTGCCTAATATTATCTTTATCTACCCAAAATGTCATATCCTTAGTTTGCTTTTTTCTAAAGGTCTGAACGTTTTTATATAGTCGAGGAAAGGTGATAAATACTAAAAGTTGCCAAATAGGTAAAAGTTTAAAAATTACACTAATCGAAACGATTACATAAGGAAATAAAGTTAAAAAACTAAATAACTTTAAAGACCTTGGAATACCTATATATGAAGGTAAAGTATAGCGACCATTAGCTAAATCCTGCTTCAAGTCGCAAGTATTATCAGCTAGCATTGTAGCGGCATTAAAAAAAGCCTGAGGTAAAGCTATCCAAAAGACCATTAATAAATTAGCTAAATTACCAGAAAATGAAAATATAGGCCAATTTAAAGTCAAACTAGCCAGTTGTGAAAATGGTGAATTAATGTAAACAGCTAAAAACATTATGCCCAGACCTTCAAACAAGCCAGCTAAAATTTCTCCTAAAGGAATTCGAGAGAAAGGTACAGGACCGTAGGTATAGAAAACAGCAACGAAAAGGCCAGGTACTCCAACTAATATAATAAAAAGATCCGTTCGAATTGTTAGCCAAATGCCCAAAATTCCAGCAATAAAAAGCAACATAAGCATTAATATTAAAGAAGTTGTGGGAGATAAGTTACGCTTACCAATTAAATTATGCTCTTTTTGATAGCTCTTACTTTTAGCAAGGCGGTAGTCTTGAACGTTATTAAAACCTGTAACAAAAAGTGCAATTGCTCCTTGAGCAATCAAGTAAATCAACGAGTTTTCCCAATTAAAAGTATGAAAATAAAAGTACGCAAACAATACACCTAATAAGTAGGGCATTAAGCTATTCAATTTGGTGTTAAGTCTGACTAATTCAAAAAAATCAGTTATAGTAAAGCGTTTATATTGTTTTTTAGCCTCCATAATTTATTTCCTTTCACAAACTATTTTATGGTTTCAAATTAGCTAAGTGGTAACCATTATTTGAAAACAGCTTAAATTTATTTTTAAGACCTGGTGTAATATAAACATTTTTCTTTTTCGTTATAAAAATTGCTTCTATACCTGACTTTTTTTCAATATATTTGTATCCTTTCTTTAATCCTCGATTAAAAACAGCAGTGGATAATCCATCTCCAGTTTTTGAACGTTTGGCGATAATTGTTACGCTCAATAAGTTGTTTTGACAAGGGTAGCCAGTTTTAGGATTCATCAAATGACTATAAACCTTATTACCAACTTTAAGATAGCGTTCGTAAATTCCTGAAGTTACGGCTGTAGCATTTTGTTCAGGAAGGGATCCAATTGCTGCTCCGCGTGCAGCTTTAGGATCCTGAATTCCAACTGACCAGTTATTTCCATTAGTTGGTGATTTTCCTAACACATAAACATTGCCACCTAGGTCGATGATGGCACTAGTTACTCCTTCTTTTTTTAATACTTTCATTACCTCATCAGAAATAAAACCTTTAGCCATTCCGCCAAGATCTAGCTTCATACCTCGCTTTTTTAGAAAAACAGTTCGTTTTTGATCATTAAATACGACGTTATGATAATTTACTAAGGGTAATTTCTTTTTAATTGTGCTTTCTTTAGGTTTATGAGCATCAGGAAAACCAATTCGCCACAAACTAGTAATAGGGCCAATGGTAAAATCAAATGTACCTGCGGATATTTTACTGTAGTAGTACGCATCCTTGCACATCCTATAAATAGTTGGTGTTACCTTAGTCGACTTAATTCCAGCATTTTGATTGATTTTATCTATTTCACTACCCTTTTGATTAACAGTAGTTTCTTTTGCTAAAGTTTCAATGCGATCGAAACCGGCCTGTAATGCTTGATGTTTATGCTTGTTATATATTTTAATTGTGCAAACGGTACCCATTAAAAATTTAGTATCAGAAATTGGCTGAGTTGTGATCTCGGTTTTCACAGCCTTGGTATTTTTACTTTGAGTTGAGCATGCTGCCAAACTAGTTCCTGCTATTAGTAGTTCTATTACTAATAGTACTTTCAAAACTTGCTTTTTCATCTTAAATCCCTTAACAAAAAAGGAGCGGCTATAATGTCACTCTTTTTTCTAATTAATAATTAAAATTTCTATTCCTGATAAACAATATTATCTACTTTTATAGTCTTAGTGTCACCTTTTTGTGCTGCATTAATTAACTGACTGACGTAGGCAATAAAGGAATTGGAAGATTCAGTTGCTCCTGAAACTACCTGTACTTTTTCAGTATTACCCTTAGACTTTAAGAACTCTTCTTGTAATTTTGGAATATACTCTTTAGGGCCAATATTATTAATTTTCTTCATTTGTTTTTCGTATGAAGAATTTTTGGTTTTAGAAATACCCTTTTTGTTAATTTGATCATATTTAAAACTGCTGATTTTACCCTTTTTAATTACCATTGCAAATACTTGACGGTAATCATGACTGTAGTTCTGTTCTTCTAGCTTGTAAGTACCATCTTTCATTTTTTTATCATTATTAATATGAATAGTACCTGTTTTACCTTTTTGTGCGGCTTGAGTTAACTGGTTAACATAGTTCTTTAAAGTCATACTGGAACCGGTTGCCCCTGATACTACCTGAATGGCACTTGAATTAGCACCATTTTTAGCGAATGATTTCCGTAACTCAGGAATATATTCTTTAGGACCTATCTTTTCCTTAGAATATTTCTTCATTTGCTCTTCATATTTATCGTCCTTTGCCTTCGATTTACCATCTTTATTAAAGTAATCATAACTAGTATCAATTACTTTACCATTTTTAACCGTCATTGCCATTTTTAATCGATAGCCATTGGAGAAATTGTCTTCTACCAGTTTATAGTCACCATCTTTTAACTTGCCTCCAGCAACTTGTTTGATGGCTTTTTTCTGAGTAACTTTACTTTCTTTTGGTTTCGAATTCTTGGAAGAATCATTGCTAGCTGTTGTTGAGCAGGCACCTAATAATAAAGCAGATAAAGATAACATAGTTGCACTGTAAATAATCTTGTTTTTTTTCATAAATTTCTCCTTGCTAATAAGATGAACGTATTTGTGTATTACTTCACTTATTAAAATTATAAAATAGGAACTTAGTTAATGCAATAGCAATTTAAAGTTTTAAAAATATTCAGAGTAACAATAAAGAAAGCGTATTACACCAATAAAAAAATATATTTGTGAAATTTAGCACTTTACCCAATATATAAAGTCTAGTATAATTAGAAATATGTACAGTTATTACTTTTGAAAGGGTGCTTAAAGTGGCTGAAATAAATGTTGTTGTGATTGGAGGGGGCTTCGGCGGTCTCTATACGACTAAGCATCTTGCAAAGAAAATGAAAAAACGGCAAGATGTTAAAATTACACTGATTGATAAAAATCCTTATATGACGATGATGACTTCGCTACATGAAGTAGCGGCTAATCGAGTAGAAGCAAAAAGTCTTAAATATGACTTACAGCGTTTATTTTCCCGCAGGAAAAATGTTGATGTTGTAACTGATAATGTTACAAAGATTGATCAGTCTGCCAAAAAAGTTATAGGTGATAATAATGTTTACCCATATGATTATGTTGTGTTAGCTATTGGTTCCCAGCCAAACGACTTTGGGACAACTGGTGTCAAGGAATATGGCTTTACTTTAGGTAATCTAGACGATGCTGAGAGATTACGTGATCATATTGATTTGATGGTACATATGGGATCTAGGGAACGTGATCCCGAAAAGAAAGCACAGTACCTAAACTTCGTTGTTGTTGGTACTGGGTTTACAGGAACAGAAATGGCTGGTGAATTGAATTCATGGCGTGGAGAATTAGCTAAAAAATATAATTTGCAAAAGAATGACATTAAAATCACGATGATGGAAATGGCGCCAACGGTCATGAATATGCTTGATCGACCAGATGCTGATAAGGCAGCACAGTATCTCTTAAAACAGGGAGTTGAAATTAAAACTAACACTGGTGTAGTCGGAGTTCATAAAAATTATGTTGATCTTAAGGATGGCTCTACATTTCCAACGAGAACCTTGATTTGGACTGCTGGCGTTAAAGCAGTTGATACGGCTAAAGATTTTGGTTTTCAAACTGGGAAAGCCGGTCGAATAATCGTTAATGAATATTCACAAATTCCTACTGATTCTCATATATATGTTATTGGTGATGTTGCGTTATATGATGCAGACGATAGTGGACGTGGTGAACCACAAGTAGTCCAAGGAGCTGAATCTGCGGGGAAGTGTGCGCTAAGAAATATTTACAATCAAATTAATGGTGGTGAGCCCGTTAAATTTAAGGGTACATACTCAGGTTTTATGGTATCTTTGGGGCCGGCTTGGGGTGTAGCTTCTTTAGTTAACACGTTTCATTTAAGTGGATTCTTTGCCATTTTGATGAAGGACATTGTTGACATGATTTACTTTATAGCAATTTATTCAGGACATTATCTTTTTCATTATGTAATGGATGAATGGTTCAGAATTAAGCGCCCCACATTGTGGCGTGGCAACCTTAATCGCTATGGGAATGTCTTGTGGACAGTGCCACTAAGAATATACCTTGGCATGATGTGGATAATAGACTGTTGGTATAAAGTTCAAGGCAGTGGTTCATGGTTCACTAATAAATTGCAACTACAGTTCCCATGGTTGATACAGGCTGCTACCAGCGGCGCTTCGCAAAAAGCTGCAGCAACTACAGCTGCTACTGGAAAAGCTGCAACTGCCGCAGCACCGGCGTTATTTTCTTTGAACTATGATTATGGTCATTCGCCAATGGCGGTTTTTGATAAAATGCCAAGTTGGGTTCAAGCAATGACTAAAGTTATGATTCCTAATAAAGAAGCGGCATTGGTAGCTCAGAAAACTATGACGTGCCTTGAGATTGCTTTAGGAATCATGCTAATTTTAGGATTTTGTACTTGGTTAGCTGGAGGTATGAGTGCAGTCTTTGTAGCTATTTTTTGTTTATCAGGAATGAACTACTGGGTGAATGTATGGATGATCTTTGCTGCATTGGCAGTTATGAATGGTTCAGGCAGATCCTTTGGCTTAGATATGTGGTTTGTGCCTTGGCTGGAAAAGAAACTTACTAAATGGCGTTATGGTATCTTAAAACCAATTTATCACATTGATAAAAATGGGATAAAGAATTAACGGTATTTTCCAAAAGGTCCTATAGTAAATCTATAAGACTTTTTTAGTTTATATATCAATGGTGTTTATCTATGAAAAAAAGCAAACGGGTAAAACTGGGCGATTTAATAATTATTTTAATTTTACTAGTTATTAGCATCATTCCCTTTTACTTTTTATTATCGCCAATGAGAGAAAGCAATAATATTATTGCTGTAATTAAAGTTGATAATAAGCAGGTCAAAAAGCTATCTTTGAACCATGATATAGTGTGGAAATATCAGCATGGCAATAAACTTAATGTGGTTAAGGTAAAAAATCATAAAATTCGAATGATTGATGCAAACTGTAAAGATCAAATATGCGTTAAAGACGGTTGGAAAAGTAAGATTGGAGACACAATAATTTGTTTACCTCACAAGTTTTTAGTTGAATTAAAGGTTGAGAATGAAAATAATGAATAAAGTTTTGCGTGCACTATGACTAAGACAAGTAACCATTTATACAATTATGTTTTTACAGGAATTTTATGTTCTCAGGGGATTATTCTTAGTATTGTTGAACAGATGTTACCGTCACCCTTTTTCTTTGCTCCGGGAGCGAGGTTGGGATTAACAAATATCATTACCCTTATTTCTTTGATGATTTTGCCTTTTAGGTATTGCTTTTTATTAACATTCCTCAGGATTGTTTTAACAGCATTAATGACTGGTGGAACTGGAACATTTTTATATGCGGCAGCTGGTTCATTTCTAAGTTTAATTTTGATGAAGCTTTTTATACCATTAACATCAAAGTTTATTAGTTTAATTGGTGTGTCGGTTATCGGCGGCGTGAGCCACAATTTTGGTCAATTATTAATTGCAGTAATACTTGCTCAAAGTAAATTTATTTTTTTATATTTGCCTCTGCTAACGATATTCGGAATTCTATCGGGGTTATTAGTTGGCCTAATTAGTAATTTCCTTTTACATTACGTTGGTGCATTCAGCTTTATTAAGAACGTTATTGACAAGGGAAATTAAAATGACGAGGTTAGATAAACAATTAATTCAAGTGCAAAAAATAATTCATCAAAATGTAGCTTTACCAAAAGGAAAATTAGGTGAAGCCCTTGAGTATGCTTTTTCTATGTCCGGAAAACAATTACGTCCCAGTTTTGTGCTCCTTTTTGGAGAAATGGGAAATAATCAAAATGAACAAAAAATATATAATATAGCGAGCTCTGTGGAAATACTTCATAATGCTACCTTGATTCATGATGATATTATTGATAATTCTGCCACAAGACGGGGAAGAGAGTCTGTTCAGGCTAAATTTGGCAAAACTATTGCTTTATATTCTGGAGACTACTTATTTGCTCTTTCTTTACAACTACTTAGTGAAAACACTTCTAGGATAACTGATTTACGGATTAATGGAAGTACTATGCAGGAAATTTTAGCGGGCGAAACTATGCAGTATGGTAATGAGTATAATATTACAATTACGGAACAAGAATATCTTGAGCAAATCCGTGGCAAAACTGCCAGTCTTTTTGGATATGCTTGCTATATTGGTGCGCTTGAAGGTGGTCTAAGTAGATCATTAGCTAGAAAAGCGCAGAAAGTAGGGCTCCTGTTTGGTCAAGCTTTTCAGTTACGTGATGATATCTTAGACTATACATCGACAGAGACAGAACTAAAAAAACCAGTGTTAATGGATGTCTTAAATGGTGTTTATACAGGTCCTTTAATTTTTGCATTAAAAAAAGATGAGACTGGTGAACTTAAGGACTTAGTCAAAATAGGAAAGAAACTTTCATTAACTCAGTTAAGGCAAATTGATAAACTGGTTAGTGATTTAGGTGGTATTAACTATGCACAGAATCTAGCAAATAAATTTACCGTGCAAGCATTACATATCCTAAAAAAGTATTTTTCTGGGTATACGGGTTTTTCCGAAATAGTTCCATTAATACAAGAAATGCAAATGAGAAAATACTAATTTAAAGTAGCTAGTACTTTACTTGTTCAAAATTAGCGATGATGAAATATTATTTGAAACTAAAAAAGTTGATCTATCAAGATCAACTTTTTTAGTAAGAAAATACCCATCTTAATAATAAATAAGCAAAATAGGTTAATTATTAGGCTTTATTAGGCTTACGTGTAAAGCCACAAAGAAACTGAAATATGACAAGAACGCAATAAGCCCAAAGTATGTAAACCAAAAAACTAATATCTGCCCTAGAAGAAGCAAACCAATACCATTGGTTCCCTTCTGTGCTATAAATCAGATTGGCTAAACCTAGCAAACCTAAAATTAAAGCATTAATAATCGCAAAAATCCATAAGTTTCCATTTTCGTGCTTAACTATATAAATGATTGACCAGACAGCTGACCATATTCCCCACAAACCAGTAACAGCAATTATGATCCAATAAAAAATTGTTGCAAACATTTTGGCCTCCTTATTATTTCTTTTATTTTAACATAAAGTTAAAAGTATCACATGATTATTTCATATCTTGGCAGAATCTAGGAGATTAAATAAACTTCATCTTTTTGGGTTTATAGATGATTTTTTGATAATTTTTTGATGTCAAAGAATTATTAACTTGGGTATTTTGTGGGTAACAGCCAAAAGTTATTAAACATTGAAAAATTACAGACTAAAAACAAGAATTTTCAATTCATCTATCAATCTGACAGCTAATGTTGTGCTAAACGATTGCTAATGTGCTTAAGCTAATCAGTCTTTATTTGGAGAAGCTGATGTACATTTTGAACTGAAAAAGTATAATCAGCTAATTTCCAAATATGTTTTAAATGTGCCGGGAACAATGGTAATTGTTGACTATGTATTTGCTTTTTCCTTATTAATAAAAAATAATCTTTATTACTAAAAAAGTTTAAAAAATTTAAATTTAATTTCATATAGTTCTTGACATACAAAAAGCGTGTGCCTATAATTCTAAGTATTAAATTAAATTTTGAGGAGGATATTTTAATGAAC
>CALYQE010000084.1 GCA_945281075.1 uncultured Lactobacillus sp.
CAGAAAAAAGAAGAGACGATATTAGGAATATAGCTATCATAGCTCACGTTGACCACGGTAAAACTACTTTAGTTAACCAATTATTAAAGCAATCCGACACTCTGCCAGAACACATGGCTTTGGAAGATCGTGCAATGGATTCCAATGATATTGAGCGTGAGCGTGGTATTACTATTTTATCTAAGAATACTGCGGTTAAATTTGGTGGAACAACCATTAATATTTTAGATACTCCTGGACACGCCGACTTTGGTGGTGAAGTTGAACGAATCATGCACATGGTTGACGGAGCACTGCTGTTAGTTGATGCATATGAAGGGACAATGCCGCAAACTCGTTTCGTACTTAAGAAAGCTCTTGAGGCCGGAGTTAAGCCGATCGTTGTGATAAACAAGATTGACCGTCCTGGTGCTCGTCCTAAAGAGGTTCTTGACGAAGTGTTAGAATTATTCATCGAATTGGGTGCAAACGATGAGCAGCTTGATTTTCCAGTTGTCTATGCTTCTGCGCTTAATGGTACTTCTTCATATGATGCCGATCCTTCAACGCAAAAAGAAACGATGGATCCAATTTTTGAAACGATCATTAAAGCTATTCCTGCTCCACTTGATAATGCGGATCAGCCACTTCAATTTCAAATTACCATGCTTGATTGGGATGACTATGTTGGCCGTATCGGTGTCGGCCGTATCTACCGTGGCAGCGTAAAAGTGGGCGACAACATTACGGTGATGAAACGTGATGGTTCACAGCAAAACTTCCGCGTGACCAAGTTATTCGGTTTCTTTGGTTTGAAGCGAAATGAAATCACTGAGGCTAAGGCCGGTGATATTATTGCCATTAGTGGTATTAATGACATTTTCGTTGGAGAAACAATTGCCTCAGCTGAAGAACCTGAAGCACTACCATTTTTGAAAATTGATCCACCAACTTTACAGATGGATTTTGTTGCCAATGATTCTCCATTTGCTGGTCGTGAAGGCGATAAGGTTACCCCTAAAAAGCTGGAAGATCGTTTAATCAAGCAAACGCGGACTGATGTTTCCTTGCGCGTTGATCCAACTGACCAAATTAATGCTTGGACCGTTTCAGGTCGTGGTGAGTTGCATCTTTCAATTTTGGTTGAAGAATTAAGACGTGAAGGCTTTGAATTGCAATTGTCACGGCCAAAGGTTATCTACCGAGAAATTGATGGCCAAATGTGTGAACCATATGAAGCAGTTCAAGTTGACACGCCAGACGAATATGTTGGTTCAGTTATTGACTCTCTTTCCAAGCGAAAAGGTGAGATGAAGAACATGGAATCAACTGGCAATAGTCAAACCCGGTTAGATTTCTTAGTACCTTCACGTGGCTTGATCGGCTATAACAATGAATTCATGTCACAAACCGGTGGCTACGGCATTTTGAACCACAGCTTTGACTCATACAAGCCAGTTGTTAAGAACTGGGAACCAGGCAGAATTAATGGTGCGTTAGTTGCTATTAGTCAAGGTAAATCAACCACCTATTCCTTGCAAACTGTTGAACAACGGGGCGAATTGTTCATTGGCGCCGGTGTAGAAGTTTATGAAGGAATGATTGTGGGTCAATCATCACGTGACCGTGATATTGCGGTTAATGTTATTAAGGGTAAGAACCTGACTAACACGCGTGCTGCTGGTAAAGACCATGCGGCTGCAATTAAGACGCCGAAGAAATTGTCTTTGGAAGAAGCGATTGAATTCTTGAATGACGATGAATATTGTGAAGTAACTCCAGAATCGATTCGTCTGCGTAAGAAGATTTTAAACACTTCAGAGCGTCAAAAAGCTGATAAGAAACGCAATAAGAAATAAAGACTGTACTAAAAGTGGCACTTACTGATGAAGTAGTGCCATTTTTGTTTTATAATAAAGAAAATATTTTTTCAAAAAAAGGGGGGCTACTTTTGCGACAGAAGTTTCAGCATCTGGATTACAAAATTCTAGTGCCATATTTATTGCTGATTGTTTTTGGCATACTCATGGTTTATTCCGCTAGTTCAGATATTTTGCTCGTAAATGGATTTAAGCCAGCAACCTATGGAATTAGGCAAGCCGTTTATGCTTTTATTGCGATCTTCCTTTTTGCGACAGTGACGTTTTTATTAAGGCTTGAAATTTTTAAAAGCAGAAGGTTTGTTGCCGGCTTTTTAGGCATAAGCATGCTTTTACTGCTTTATCTTGTCCTTTTAAAATTTATCAAGGGCGATGCGGCTGCTATTAACGGTGCAGTTGGTTGGATCGATCTTAAATTCATTAAAATACAGCCACTTGAGATAGCCAAATTGGCTTTAGTCATCTACCTAGCATATTATCTGGATCGCCATGATGGCTTGATGCGCAGGGGGCAGATTTTTGAAAACCTTTCGCGACCGGCAATTTTAGCTGGCATAATGATGATTTTGGTCTTCCTGGAACCTGACTTAGGTGGGACAGCAATCTTAGCAATGATTGTCATTGTGATGTTTTCTGTTTCAGGAGTACCGGCTAAAAATGCGCTAACCTGGCTGTTTGTCATTATTTTAGGGGTATTACTGGTCGTCCTTTTGCTGATCAAATGGGATCCGGCTTTTTTGCAAAAAAAATATCAATACCAGCGTTTAATGTCGTTTTTGCATCCGTTTGAGCTTGAACAAAAGGGCGGGGCGCAATTAGTCAATTCCTATTACGCAATTCATAATGGCGGCCTTTTCGGAGTCGGTCTTGGCAATAGCATGCAAAAGAGGGGTTATTTGCCAGAACCCTATACGGACTTTATCTTGGCGATCATTGCCGAAGAGATTGGTGTTGTTGGCGCAATCGCCATCCTAGCCCTGTTGTTTTACTTGATGTGGAGCATTATGGATGTCGGTATTCACGCTGAATCGCAATTCAACGCTTTAGTTTGTTTCGGCGTGGCGACAATTATTTTTACGGAAACTTTATTTAACGTGGGCGCAGTTTTGGGCTTATTGCCAATTACCGGTGTGACCTTGCCGTTTATTTCTTACGGTGGATCATCATTAATTGTGTTATCGACTTCAATTGGCCTAGTGTTAAATATTGCTGCTAACGAGAGAATTAAGAAAGAGAATGAAAACGCGGATGAGTATTAATCAGGACTTAGAAAATACAGTGATGACCCAACGGCAGGGTTTAATCGTTTATTTAAATTCTGTCAGTGATCAATACAAGCTTAGACGTTTTGGCGATATTGTTTATTTTTCCAAAAAAATGGCGTATTGCGTATTGTATGTTGACCAAAAAGAAGCAGCTAAAATTCTCGCTACGTTGAAAACACTCGATTTTGTCAAAAAAGTAGCCATATCTAATGGTGATAATATTGACCTTTCCAGTAGCCATATCGAGCAGCAGATTACTGATTTAGCCAATGCAGCTGAGGCTAAATTGCTGCAAGAACAAGAAAAAAGTGCGGAACAGCTATCATGAGAATTATTTCTGGCAAATATGCCAAACGCAATTTATTTACGCTTAAAAGTCAAAAAACCAGGCCAACCAGTGATAAGGTCAAGGAATCAATGTTTAATAGTCTCGGGCAATTTTTTGCTGGCGGACAAGTCTTAGATTTGTACGGTGGCAGTGGAGCTTTAGGAATTGAAGCCGTTTCGCGTGGCTGTGATCACGCCTATCTCGTTGACGTCAATTATCAAGCGGTTGAGATTATTCGTAAAAATGTTGCATTGACTAAGGATGAAGTAGCCTTTTCCGTTTATAAATTGTCAGCCAATGCAGCCCTCAAAAAATTTAATCAGGAAGGGTTAAAATTTGATCTGGTTTTTTTGGATCCACCCTATGCTAAACAGCAAATTGCAACGGATATGAAAAAAATGATTGAGATGGACTTGTTAAGTAAACAAGCAATGGTGGTAGCAGAAACAGATGATGAAACCGACTTAGGTGAAATTGACAATTTTGACTTAGAAAAAGAGCATCATCTTGGCAAAACCCTTGTCCGTTTTTATCGAAAGGAAGATTAATGAGCTCAGCAATTTTTCCAGGCAGTTTTGATCCGATTACTAAAGGCCACCTTGATGTTATTGAACAGGCAAGTAAATTATTTGATCAGGTTTATGTTGCCATTATGACCAATACGGCCAAAAAGTACCTCTTTAATGTTGATGAACGGGTTAAACTGGCGCAGGACGCCTTACAAAATGTAAATAATGTAGTTGTAGTCAAGAGCCCGGATCAGCTGACGATTGAAGTTGCGCGCGAATTAGGCGCAAAAGCGATTATTCGCGGGGTTCGCAATAGTGCAGACTTTTTATATGAACAGCAAATTGCGGCCATGAATCAGCAGATGGCAAACGATATTGAAACAGTTTTATTTTTTACTAAGCCAGAAAATAGTTTTGTCGCTTCTAGCATCATTAAAGAGGTGGCAAAGTTTAACGGCGATATAAGCAGCTTTTTGCCTGAAAACGTGGCGCTCGCTTTAGCAGAAAAATTGGGTAAAAATAATGAATAGTCAAAAAGAGCATCCTAAAAAAAGAACCAGCAGAAGAACTAAATGGCTACTGGCAATTATTGCCTTTATTTTAGTTGCGGTTGGCCTGCGCTTGCCTACCAATTACTACCTTGAAATGCCCGGTGAGGCTGTTTCCGTTGGACAATTCGTGGAAAATAAAAATAAAGCACCAAATAATTATTATTTGGTCACCGTTAGTGAAACGATGGAACCAGCCTCTGTTTTGGAGTACCTTTATAGTTTTACGCAAAAGCACTGGTCGCGCATTCCCAAACAGCAACTGCTCGGTGGTGCGACTTCTAGTCAATATCAAGAGCTCCAAAGTTGGTACATGGAAACTAGTCAACAAAATGCAATTTATTATGCTGCTAAAAAAGCTGGTTTAAAGCCGAGGCTGAATTATGAGGGCGTCTATGTTATGCAGGTGCAAAAACACTCTAGTTTTAAACATAAACTGCAAATCGGCGATACAGTATTGGGGGCAAATGGACACAAATTCACATCAACTGAAGAGATGATTTCTTATTTCCAGAAAAAGAAAATTGGTTCGAAGGTTAAAATTAATGTAATGCGTGAAAACAAGCCACGGACTTTTTCTGGAAAAATTGTCAAGGTTGAAGGTACCAATAAACCTGGCATTGGAATTCAGTTAGTTGAACACGTTAAGGTAAGTACCAAGCCCAAGTTAAGAATTAATGCCGGAGAAATTGGTGGGCCTTCTGCAGGCTTAATGTTTACGCTGACTTCATATGAGACGTTTACCCAACAAAATCTGGCCAAAGGACACAAAATTGCCGGTACTGGCACGATTTCACCAAAAGGCAAAGTTGGGGTAATCGGAGGCGTTGATAAAAAAGTAGTTGCTGCCGATAAAGCTGGTGCAGAAGTTTTCTTTGCTCCAACTGATACTTCGGTAGTTAAAAAATCTGAGAGCAATTACGTCGTGGCTAAGAAAACGGCAAAAGAAATTAAAACAAAGATGAAAATTGTTCCTGTTGGTACTTTTGAAGATGCTCTTAATTACTTAAAAAAGCATTACTAAAAACAAATAGCTATAAAAAGCCCAGAAAAAAATTCTGGGCTTTTTCGTACTTAAATTTGGAGGTAATCATAATGGATTGGGAAAAAATAAAAAAATTTTCTGTTGATCACAAGCAGTACGCGATAGCTATTGTGGTGATAATAGGCATTTTGCTTTGGGCAAAAAAAGATAAAGAGAAAAGTGAAGACTATCTTGATGATTTTACCGGTGAAAGGCAGGAAGAGGTGCGTCATGCCAATATGGAAAGGAAAAACGAGGTCGAAAATACTGCTAATGATAATACGGATCAAGTTAAGACGCATCAAGATTCAAAACCCAAGGAAGTAACCTGTGATATTTCAGGCGCCGTTAAGAACCAAGGAGTCTACACTCTCAAAATTGGTGCGCGTCTTAATGACTTGATAGAAGCTGCCGGGGGACCAACCAGAAATTCTGAGTTGAAAAAAGTTAATCGGGCATTAATTTTGCATGATCAGGATAAGATACATATTCCATATAATGGCGAAAAGATTAAAGCTGCTGAAATTGTTTCTTCGGTTGAGACTGGTGTCACTAATTCTGCATTAATACCAGTTGAAAGTGACCCCGTCCCTCAAAAAAGTAGCACCAAAGTTAATCTTAATACCGCCAATGAGCAAGAACTCCAGACATTAAATGGAATTGGGGCGAAAAAGGCACAACAGATTATTGCTTACCGTCAAAAAAATGGGCAGTTTAAAAAAATCGAAGACTTAAAACAGGTTTCAGGGATAGGAGACAAAACGTTTGGAACGCTTAAAGGACAACTGGAAGTTTGAAATTCTTCGTCCCGGTTTTTTGCTTATTTGGGCTTTTTTATTAGTTGACCTGAGCTTGCTGATATATCAAGCTGTTACGCCGGTAAAGAAACTGACATGCTTAGTTTTTGCTTTTTATTTTTCATGTTTGCTTTTGCGCAAATACCGTCACGTAAAATGGTTTACCGGCTTCATTATTTTCATTGTTGCAGTGATTGTCGTCTTAAATTTGCCACCATCTAAGTTTGCCCTTAGAGACGATTCAAAGATTAAACTATATCCCGATCAAATAAAAATTGACGGTAATTGGATGTCAGGTGAAGGACATGTCCAAAAAGGAAAAGTGCTGGTTTCAGCAGTGATTACAAAAAATCAGGCCGAGCAGATCAGTTTGGGACACACAGTCTGGTTAACTAAACTAACTGGTAAAGTCGCTTTGATAGCACCTGCAACAAACTACGGCCAATTTGACACGCAAAATTATTATTCAGGCAAAAATGTTTATCAGCAGATTAAGCTGAAAAACTGTCAAATTAATGTGCAAAAAGGTGGGTTAATGGACTATTTTCATCATCTGCGTTTTTGTTTGCAGCAGTACTTTAAAAAAATGCCAAATTTGCTGGGCTTTTTTTCTAGTGAGCTTGTTTTGGGTGAAAGTCTTAATAAGGATAACCAAGGCATTCTAAATAAATACCGTGATTTAGGCGTAGTCCACATTTTAAGTATTTCAGGTTTGCATGTTGGCATTTATAGTTTGGTCCTCACTACGCTCTGTTTTTATTTTAAAATGACCGAAAAGGAAGCTTTTGCTTGCTGCTTGGCAATTTTGAGTACAGGAATTTTTTTGAGTGGCGGTCAGGCAGGTTTTATTCGGGCTAGTCTAACGTATATTTTGGGACAGGTTTTTAAATTCAAAAAAATACAGATAACTAAGTTTGATTTGTCAGGATTGACCTGTCTTTTACATTTGGCGATTAATCCCCGTTTAATGGTTAACGTTGGGGCTCTTTTGAGTTACGTTCTTGCACTGGGTCTTGAATTAACAAGTAAGATGACAAGCCTTAAACAGTCGACTGCACTGAACTCGCTACTTACGCCACTTCTGCTGCTTTATTTTTTTCAGTTTAATTTTTTAACTGTCTTGTTTAATATGCTTGTTGTGCCTTATTTTAACTGGTTAGTTATGCCGTTGACCTTTGGCAACTTAATTATTTTTGCGTTAACACCTAAAATCAGTTGGGCTTTTGAAAAGATTTTAGAGCAGGGCGAGCGATTTATCGGGTTAGTTTCATCAACTAAGGCTGGATTGCTTACTTTTGGTAAAATCAACTGGTGGCAGTGTCTATTACTGCTTATTTTGACTGCAATTTCACTTGCTTATGTAAATGACCGGATGGCCAAAGAGAAAGTTGAAGTCAAATTAATCAGTGGGTTGCTTTTTATTTATGTTACGCTGTTTTTGACAATTCATTTTCCATTAGTAGGCCAGGTAACTTTTATTGATGTAGGGCAGGGTGACAGCATTTTAATTACCACGCCATCCCCGCGGCGTGTCTATATGATTGATGTAGGCGGCAGGCTAAATTTTGGTGGCAAAAAGTTAACGCCGCAGGTAAATAAAATCACTATTCCTTTATTAAAGGCTCAAGGAATAAGTCAAATTGATGGTGTTTTTGTAACTCATCAGGATGCCGATCATGTTGGTGATTTACGTCCGCTATTAAAGCAAGTTCGTGTCAAAAAATTATATACTCCTGCTGGATTAATCAAGAACCCATCCTTTGTCAGAAGAATAAATAGGGTAATTAAGAAAAGACAGGTGGTTGAACTGCTTGCGGGCAAACGAATAAATGAACCGCAAATCAAATTTTACGTCGTTTATCCTTTTAAGCCTGGTCTGGGAAAAAATGAAGACTCCCTTTCTTTAACCTTTAGCATTAACAATAAAAGCTGGTTGT
>CALYQE010000085.1 GCA_945281075.1 uncultured Lactobacillus sp.
ACATGCTGCTGTTGTTGGACTTTCACTTGGTATTCCAGTTGTTGTTGGTGTAACTGATGCAACTGAAAAGATCGCCGGCGAGACAACTATTACAGTTGACGCACGTCGTGGTGCAATTTACCAAGGTGAAGTTTCAAATCTGTAATTAATGTGTTAATAAAAAAAGTCAGCAATCGAGCTGACTTTTTTATTTTGCACAAAAATTAAATAAAATTGGCGATTAGCGCTTTTTTCCGGTAAAATGGTATACTTGTTGAAGAAGAAATTATGTAAAATTAGGGGAGAAGTTAATGCTTGGCACGATTGCAAAAGGAAAAATTATTGATCAAAATGATGAGGCCTATTATGTTCAAATTGACGGCTTAACTTATGAGTTAAAGCGTAAGGAAGTGACGCAAGAAGAGCAGCCAGAGCTAGGCTCTGAAGTAAGAGGCTTCATTTATGATGATAAGCAGCATAATCGTGAAATGACGCAATTTTTACCTTTTGCTCAAGCTGACCAGTATGGCTGGGCAAAAGTTACCGAAGTCAAGGGTGATTTAGGTGTTTTTGTTGATATTGGCTTACCCGATAAAGATGTAGTGGTGTCATTAGACGATTTGCCGTTTGATCGAGAGCACTGGCCTCACAAAGACGACCAGCTGCTAGTCCATCTTGAAACTGACCAAAAGGAGCGCATCTGGGCAAAATTAGCTGATGAGAATATCTTCGAACAGCTGTCCGCCCGTTTTCCAAATGACATGGTCAACAAGGATGTTTTTGCTACCGTTTATTCCAGTCGTGAAGTTGGTTCATTTGTCATAACAAGTGATTATTACCTTGGCTTTGTCCACTCTTCGCAGATGATTAGACCGTTGCGCTTAGGTGAGCAGTTTAAGGGCCGCGTTATTGGGATTAGTCAGTATGGCCGCTTGAATCTAAGTAGCTTGCCACGTGCCTTTGAAGAAATTGACGATGATGCCCAGATGATTTTGATGAGTTTGCGGCGCAAAAGAGACAAAACATTGCCTTTTTATGACAAATCCGACGCTGCAGAAATTAAAAATTACTTTGGCATTTCCAAATCTGCCTTTAAGCGCGCAATTGGCCATTTGTTGAAAGCCAGATATATTTCCGAAGATAAGGAAATTGGCACAATCACTTTGATTAACGATCCAGAAGACAAAGAGAATGCGTAACTTACAAGAAGACATCGAAGATTACTTAAGGTACGGTCAGATCGAGCGGGGCTTAAGCAATAATACGATTACTGCCTACCGGCAGGATTTAAGTGATTTTTTGGCGTTTTTAAAGAACGAAGGCTTGACTTCATGGCCAACCAAAGCCGTTGACATTGATGCTTTTTTAGCCGGCCAGCGTGATTTAAAAAAGGCAACGAGTTCAATTAGCCGGATGATTTCTAGTTTAAGGAAGTTTTACCAGTGGCTAGTCCGCCAAAACATTCAAAAGCTAAACCCGATGCTAGAAATTGATTCTCCTAAAAAGGAACACCGCTTGCCAGTTGCACTCAGTATTAATGAGGTAACCGACCTGCTGAGCCAGCCAGATGTTAACACAAAGCTTGGGGTGCGCGACCGTGCATTGCTGGAAACGCTCTATGCCACTGGCATCAGGGTTAGCGAGTTGATCAATCTCAAGTTTAATGACCTCCATGCGGAGCTCAAGCTGCTCAAAGTATTTGGTAAAGGTTCAAAAGAGCGCCTAATCCCAATTAGTGATGTGGCTGTTTCTTGGATTGAAAGCTATCAGCAGAAAGTGCGTGATCCGTTGCTTTTAAAAGTGGGCCAAAACAGTGATTTTATTTTTCTTAACAACCGTGGTGGAGCATTGACGAGGCAAGCAGTTTGGCAAATCATTAAAAAATATTGTCAATTGGCAGGAATTACGAAAAACGTGACGCCTCACACATTGCGCCATACTTTTGCGACCCATTTGCTTGAAAACGGCGCCGATTTAAGGGTAGTTCAAGAAATTCTGGGCCACTCCGACATTAGCACCACGCAAATTTATACCAATTTGTCACAGAAGCATATTTTACAGGTCTACGCAAAAACACATCCACGAGTTTAGGTGATTAAATGTTAATTGAATGCAAAAACGATAAAGAAAAAGTGGCAATGGGGTTATTATCCTATTTACCTGATTTCAAAAATTTAAATAATTTAAAGGATGAAATTCAGCTCAATAAAAACAGTCCGGAATTTCGGCTGTTTTTGTACCGTGATCAGAACCCTAATTTTGTTGGCGTAATTGGAACGCAATGGGATGGCAAATTTATTATTATTCGTTATCTTTCACTTGTTCCAGATTATCGCAAACCCAAATATGAGGCGGAAGCGGTTTGTGAATTGGCGGCTAATAATCCGCAAAAAACAATCAGTACCGTGCCTGAGTATATTTATTTAATTAAGTATTTAGAACAAAAGTAGTCCTATGAGTAATAACCTAACTTTAGAATTGCCCAACTTTGAAGGGCCACTTGATTTATTGCTGCACTTAATCAAGTCACAAAAAATTGATATTTATGACATTCCAATTGCTCAGATTACCAGTCAATATTTATCTTATTTGCACCAAATGCAAAAGTTGAACTTGAAAATTGCGGGTGAATACTTCGTGATGTCTTCCATGCTTTTACGAATTAAATCGCAATCTTTGCTGCCCCAAAATGATTTTACAGACGATGAGCAAATAGAAGATGACCCGCGTGATGAATTAGTCCAGCAATTGGTACAGTATTCGGTGTTTAAGAAAATTTCCGCTTATTTTAAAGAGCGCAATGATCAGGTCCCAATTACAGCGGCGAAGGAAGAAAGCGTGCCGGAAACGAAAAAAGTGCAGCCTCTTCCTTTAGGACAAGTTACGCCTACAGAACTGGCTAATACCTTTATTGTTATCTTGCAACGCTTAAAAATCAGGCAGCCCGATATTGTGTCGGTCGACGTTAATGAAACACCGATTACTGATATGATTGAATTTTTGCGGCAAAGGCTGAAAAAAAGACACCACATCAGTTTTTTTGTTTGTTGTGATAAGCTGAGAAACGTCTCAGATGTGATAGGTTTATTTTTAGCGTTACTTGAATTATGTAAAAAACAGGAAATAAAAGTTGAACAAGCACGTACTTTTGGTGATTTGGAATTAGAAAGTATTGATCATGATGGTAAGTAAAATAGCTGAACTCGAAGCTTTGCTTTATGTGGCCGGCGATAATGGTATTTTAACCGAAAATCTTTGTGATTTATTACAGGTTGAGCGCGCAGCTTTGCGCGAACTGGCTAAAAATTTAACCGCCAAACTGCAGCAAAATAATGACTGCGGTCTACAGCTGCTGCATCTTAATCATAGCTATAAATTAACGACTAGACCCGAGGTAAGCAAGGCAGTTGCCGGATTTTTTCAAAAGGACTTGTCGAAAAGTCTTAGTCAATCTGCTTTGGAAATTTTAGCAATTATTGCATATCGGCAACCGATTACAAGGATTGAAATCGATGAAATTAGGGGCGTTAATTCTTCAGGCGCCTTGCAAACTTTAATTTGGCGCGGGTTAATCAAGACTGAGGGTAAAAAAGACGTTCCTGGGCATCCAAACCTATATGTTACCAGTGATTATTTTTTACAATATTTTGGTTATCAAAGTCTCGCGGATTTGCCGTTAATTGAAGATTTTGAAGATGAAGAGATTAATGCTGAAGGTGAAATTGACTTGTTTTCGGCTAATGGCCAAGCTGACCAAAAAATCGCCGAAGCACAAAAAGGAGATAAGTAATGGGATTACAACGTTTGCAAAAAGTTATTGCCGAGGCCGGCATTGCTTCTAGGCGGAAAGCTGAAAAGCTGATCCAAGAGGGCAGAGTGACTGTTGATGGGGAAATCGTCACTAAATTAGGTACCAAGGTCGACACCTTTAGTAATATTACCGTTAATGGTGAACCCATCGAGCGTGAAAGTTTACATACTTACCTTTTTTATAAGCCGCGTGGCGTCGTCTCCACTGTGAGCGATGATAAGGGGAGAAAGACCGTGGTGGATTATTTTCAAGATTTACCGTATCGTCTTTACCCAGTTGGCCGTCTCGATTATGATACTTCGGGATTATTGCTGATGACTAATGACGGCGAATTGGCAAACTTGTTAATGCATCCTCGCAATAAAGTGGCGAAAGTTTACGTGGCGAAAATTGAGGGCCAGTTGCAACCTGAAGAGATCAAACGTTTAAGCCGCGGGATTGAAATTGAGCACCATAAGACTGCTCCTGCTAAGGTAAAAGTAATTCGCAGCGATCAAAAGAAAAAAATGCAAATTGTTCAATTAACCATTTATGAAGGACATTATCATCAAGTTAAGCGGATGTTCAAGGCCGTAGGCCATCCGGTAAAAAAACTTGCACGTGAACGTTATTCTTTTTTAACGCTCGGCAATTTAGTTTCAGGAAAATACCGCGAATTATCGCATGCTGAAGTTGACAGATTAAAGCATGTGGACTAGTATTAAATTGTCAATTGAATAAGAGTTTGTTGTCTTCATGGCAGGGTGAAAATCCCGACCGGTGGTGAGAGTCCACGACCCACGTAAGTGGTGGAACCAGTTATGGTACCGATAGTTAAAGTCTAGATGAAAGAAGACAGATCAGACTAAAGGTTAGTTGGATTTATTAAATTTGATGCTTACTTTTAATGGGGTCTGTTGCTTGAAGCAGCAGACCCATTTGTTTTTGGGAGGTAAGTATTTTTGAAACGAAAAAGTTCAAGCAATTTAGCGAATATTATTGCTTATGCTTTGATTGGAACAATTTCCTTTATACTGATGGAGATCGCTTTTCCGTTGCCTGTGACAAGTTTTTTAAAGTTTGACTTTTCTGATGTCATCATTACGATTGGCACTTTTCTGTTTGGCGCAGGTCCCGGAATCTTTATTGCTTTGGTTAGAATGGTTATTGATCTCATTTATAAGGGCTTTGCGCTGCCTAGCGTTATCGGCCAATTGGCAGCCTTGCTAGCATCAATTTCGTTTGCGATGCCATTTTACTTTGTTACCAAGAATGTTTCGGCTGATGAGAAAAATAAAGTAAAGCGGCATTTAAAACCATTTTTGGGCATAGCACTAGGAATTATCGCCATGACAATTGTTTTGGCAACCCTTAACGCTTTGATCTTAACGCCAATTTATGCAGTTTCAACTGTTTCGGATCTACCGAAAATCAGTAATTATGCTGGCTTGTTGAACTTTACTGAAAAAGTTTATTTAGGGCAACTGCTTCACATTCCTTCAATGTCTTCGTATATTTTTGGCATTATTGTTCCCTTTAACTTGCTAAAAGGGGCGATCAATGGTGTAGTCGTTTTCTTGCTATTCGAAACTGTTTTAAGAAATTTAAAACCATTTGTTCGCAAGTATTTTAATTTAAACAAATAAAATGAAAGCACTGGCTCTGTTTGTACACCGGTGCTTTTTTATTTGTCATTCGAACCTGTTGCTTTAATTTCAACATGTGTTACAATGAACATGTTAAAATTAAAACAACAAGCATGAGAGGTTTGAAAAGATGAAATATGCAGTAACAGCAGCTACGGGTAATTTTGGGAAATTGGCAGTTAGCTATTTAGCTAAATTAGTTGATCAAAAAGAGATTGTGATTGTTGCTCGAGATCAGCAAAAAGCGGAAAAACTTTTTCCGGGCTTTGAAATTAGAGTCGGTAATTATGATGAAGAAGCATCAATTACGGCTGCTTTAGAGGGCATTAATCGCGTGCTCTTCATTTCTTCACAACCAGGTGGCGCAGTAGAACGGAAAGTGCAACATGAGCATGTGGTGTCAGCTCTTAAAGCAAACCACGTTGACTTTGTTGCCTACACCAGTTTTGCGCAAGCTCAAACGTCAAAAAGTGAGCTAGCACAAGACCATAAGGCAACCGAAGAAATGATCGCTAAAGCAGATATTGCTCATTCGTTTTTACGCAATAATTGGTACTTGGAAAACGAAACAGGTTTCTTCCAAAGTGGCCAGCAGGCACACAAGGCCATCTATTGGGCCAATAATTGTGCAGGCTGGGCACTGGAAAGAGAATACTCCGAGGCAGCAGCACGGGTTTTAACTAGTGAAAATCCTAATGAAATTTATGAATTTGCCGGCCCTGCAACCACTTATAGTGCCTTAGGTGAGGGGCTTAACCAGGCACTGACAGTCAAAAGTGAAATAAGCCAAGTTACCAAAGACGAATATATTGCCGATTTGGAAGATAAGGGGCTGGATCACCCAACCGCAGCACTCTATGCTTCTTTCCAGGATCCAATCGATAATGGTTCATTAAATGAAAACACCACGGACTTGGCATCAGTCTTAGGCAGACCATTAACTGACCTTAGTGAAGGCATTAAAGAGATCCTTAAGTAGGAGGGTATTAGCATCAAATATTCATATAAATTAAGCGATGCAATCCATCTGTTAGCATATCTAACGATTTGCTCTGAGGCCGATCACTCAAGTAAGGCGATTGCCGCTAGTATCGAAGCAAATCCTAGCGTGATTAGAAGTTTAATGAGTGATTTGAAAAAAGCCGGCTTGCTTGCCAGCCATCAGGGTCAGGCAAAGCCAACTTTAACTAAACGACCTGATCAAATTAACATTTTTGAAATTTATCAGGCAGTTAACGCAAATCAACACCTTTTACATGTTGATCCAGAAACCAATCCGCGTTGTCTTGTCGGTGCAAACATTCAGCATGCCCTTGAAGATACTTATGCCCAGATTGAGGAAAGCGCGCAAACATGCATGCTGAAAATCACTTTGCAAGATGTAATTGATAAAATTCTCTTAGAAAATGCCAAGAAAAAATCCAGCTGAGTAACCGGTAAATTTCCTTGCGAAATTTTACCTTTTTCACCAACTATTTTGTCCAATTTATTTTGCAAATATGCTAAAATTAATCGAGTTAGGTGAAGGAGGTCTTTCAATGAATCAAAACTCAGAAAAACCATTTAAGCATTATGAACGTCCAAGTGAAACCAGAACAGCAACTAACCGTCCTGGTGTAACGGGCTGGCTGGTTACGATGATTCTTTTATTGATTGTGATCATTGCTCTTGTGCCAATTGTTCATCATTTGGCCGCAAATGCTGATCATGGTAGTCAGGCTGTTGAAGTTCAAAAAACAACAGCGAAGAAAAAGCAATCTCAAACTAAGACTTCTAAACCAAAAACCAAACCAAAGGCCAAAGCCAAGGAAAAGGTTCAAACTAATTCTGAGGTGAAGGCAAAAGAGAAAAAGCAAGCACCAGCTCATAATCAAGCACCACAGGTTGAAACCTATGTTGTTCAAAGCGGTGATACTTTAACCAGTATTGCAAATAGATATAATCTCACGGTCTATGATCTGGCTCAGCTCAATCAGCTGGATCCTGATGGCCAGGTAAATGCTGGTGCTGTTCTTAGAGTAAAGTGATTTTGATAGAAAGGTCAGGGACTTGATGTCCCTTTTTTATTGGCATGCAGATAGCAATTGATGGACCAGCTTCAGCTGGTAAGAGTACAGTCGCAAAAATAATTGCACAAAAATTAGGTTTTACATATATTGATACCGGAGCAATGTACCGGGCCTGTACGGTAATCGCACGGAGAAATAAAATCGACTACGGTGATGAAGCCCAAATACTGGCAGCCGTTGACCATGACGGGATTAGGTTTGAAAATATTGATGGCGAGCAAAAAGTCTTTGCGGGTAATGAGGATATTACGCGCGAAATTCGAACGCCAGAAGTATCGGCGAACGTTTCACAAGTTTCGGCCTTATCAGGGGTCCGAGAAAAAATGGTCAGCCTGCAAAGACAGATGGCCGGACAGATGAATGTGGTGATGGATGGCCGCGACATTGGCACCACTGTTTTGCCCGATGCGGAAGTTAAAATCTTCCTCGTGGCCTCAGCCCGTTCACGTGCGCAAAGAAGACTGCTTGATTTGCAGCAACAGGGGATTAAAAGCGACCAAACGGTAGAACAAATCGAGAAAAGTATTGCTGAACGCGACTATAAAGACTCCCACCGGGCTATTTCACCGCTAAAAAAGGCCAAAGATGCTGTTGAAATTGACACTACCTCAATGAATATCACCCAAGTAGTGGATGCCATTTTAGCAGAAGTCGCTAAAAAGCAAAAAAATATTTAAAAAAGGTGCTAAAACAGTAGAAAAATATCTAACTTTCATTTAAAATTAGATTATGATATTGGGAGGTAAATAATGTCAGAAAACA
>CALYQE010000086.1 GCA_945281075.1 uncultured Lactobacillus sp.
AGAGGTGAAACCATTGAGCATTAAAGCAGAAGAGATTAGCTCTTTAATCAAGCAGCAGCTTGAACACTATGATGACAAACTCGACATTAATGAAGTCGGGGTTGTAACATACATAGGTGATGGGATCGCCCGAGCTCACGGATTGAATAATGTTCTTGCCAACGAACTGTTGGAATTTGCTAACGGTTCCTATGGTATCGCTCAAAACCTTGAATCAAATGATGTCGGTATCATAATTTTGGGCAACTTTGATGATATTCGTGAAGGTGACCAAGTTAAAAGAACCGGTGAAATCATGCGTGTACCGGTTGGCGATGAGTTAATTGGTCGAGTTGTTAACCCTTTGGGTCAACCTGTTGACGGTCTGGGTGACATCAAGACAACCAAAACTCGTCCGATTGAAGCTTCGGCACCGGGCGTTATGCAGCGGCAATCAGTTAACCAGCCGCTGCAAACTGGTATTAAAGCAATCGATGCTTTAGTCCCAATCGGTCGAGGTCAGCGTGAGCTGATTATTGGTGACCGTAAAACTGGAAAAACTAGTCTGGCTGTTGATACAATTTTGAATCAAAAAGGGCAAGATGTTATCTGCATCTATGTCTTTATTGGACAAAAAGAATCAACGGTAAGAACTCAAGTAGAAACATTAAAGCGTTTTGGCGCAATGGATTACACCATTGTGGTGGAAGCTGGACCAAGTGAACCAGCTCCAATGCTTTATATTGCACCTTATGCTGGTACGGCAATGGGTGAGGAATTTATGTATAATGGCAAGGATGTTTTGGTGATCTTTGATGATCTGTCTAAGCAAGCCGTTTCTTACCGTGAACTCTCCTTGCTCCTTCGTCGTCCGCCTGGTCGTGAAGCCTACCCGGGTGATGTTTTCTATTTGCATTCACGTCTGTTGGAGCGTAGTGCAAAGTTGAGCGATGAACTTGGTGGCGGTTCAATGACTGCTATCCCGTTTATTCAAACTGAAGCTGGCGATATCTCGGCCTACATTCCGACCAACGTAATTTCAATTACGGATGGACAGATCTTCTTGCAAAGCGATTTATTCTTTGCAGGAACTCGACCGGCGATTGACGCTGGTAACTCTGTTTCTCGTGTTGGTGGTAGTGCTCAGATTAAAGCGATGAAAAAGGTTGCTGGTACATTGCGTACCGATTTGGCCGCCTATCATGAATTGGAAAGTTTCGCTCAATTTGGCAGTGATTTGGATCAGGCAACACAGGCCAAGTTAAACCGTGGACGTCGGGTGGTTGAAGTATTGAAGCAACCATTACATGATCCAATTCCGGTTGAAAAGCAAGTTATCTTGTTGTATTCCTTAACTCACGGTTATATTGATTCTGTTCCGGTTGAAGATATCGCGCGTTTTGAAAAAGAACTTTATGAGAACTTTGACAATCAACATAGCGATTTGCTCGATCACATTCGTCAAACTGGAGAATTGCCAGATGAAACAAAGTTAAAGAGTGCAATTTCGGAATTTGCTGACAGTTTTTCACCAAGTAATAACTAGGAGGTAGTATATGCCTGCATCTTTACTTGAGCTGAAGAAAAAAATTGCTTCAGTTAAACAAACTGGTAAAATCACGGAGGCCATGAGAATGGTTTCCGCTTCAAAGTTGAACCAAACTGAAAAGCGCGATGAAGGCTACACCGTCTATAATAATCATGTGCGGCAAACATTGTCGCGCTTGGTCAGTGCGGAAGTAGTTCGTCACTTGCAAAAAAGCAATGTGACCGTTGACGAAGACAGTATTGCCAAAATCGATTACGAAAATGTTTTTGGTTTAGGGATCGTTTCGGATATGGTTCAAGCTCGCAAGGAAGTTAAGTCAACTGGTTATCTGGTTATCACTGGTGACCGGGGGCTTGTTGGTTCATACAACAGTGCCGTTATAAAGAACATGATGGGACTGGCTGAAGATGCCAAGGCTGAACATAAGGATATTAAAATCCTAGCAGTTGGTTCTGTTGGGGCTGAATTTTTCAAGAAAAACCAATTAAATGTGGTTTATGAAAATGCAGCAATTTCCGATGTTCCAACCTTTGACGAGGTTTTACCAATTGTTTCAACCGCAATCAAAATGTACTTGAATGGAGTATATGATGAGTTATACGTTTGTTATACTCACCATATTAATTCACTTTCATCCGCATTTCGGGTTGAAAAAATGCTTCCGGTCGTTGATATCGATGTTGGTATTAAAGAAGCTGAAGCTCATCAAGATTTAGAGTACGATATTGAACCTAGCGTTAACGCTGTTTTAACAACTTTGATTCCGCAGTATGCTCGTTCGACAATTTATGGTGCAATTTTAGACGCTAAAACAGCCGAACATGCCAGTTCAATGACGGCAATGCAAAGTGCAACTGACAACGTTAATGACTTGGTTTCAACTTTGACAACTAAATTAAATCGTGCAAGACAAGCGGAAATCACCACTGAAATCACTGAAATTGTCAGTGGTGCCAACGCTTTGAAATAATTAGGAAAAGGAGGTAGATGTTTTGAGTGAAGGTGAAGTTGTTCAAGTAATTGGCCCTGTTGTCGATGTTAAATTTCCACTTGATAAAAACCTACCTGATATAAATAATGCTTTGCGCGTGGTTAAATCAGAGGACGAGTCAATTGTTCTTGAAGTCACGCTTGAGCTTGGCGACGGCGTTTTGCGGACAATTGCCATGGAATCTACCAATGGTCTTCGACGTGGAATGAAAGTCGAAGATACTGGTGGTCCGATTTCGGTTCCGGTTGGAAATGATACGTTGGGACGTGTTTTTAATGTCTTAGGCCAACCAATTGATAATGGCCCTGAGTTTGATCAAAAACACGCTCGCAATAGTATTCACAGAAACGCTCCAAAGTATGATGAATTAACTACCAGTCAGGAGATTCTTGAAACTGGGATTAAGGTAATCGACCTGCTTGAGCCATACGTTCGCGGCGGTAAGGTTGGATTATTCGGTGGTGCCGGTGTTGGTAAGACAACAATTATCCAAGAGTTAATTCACAACATTGCGCAAGAACACGGCGGTATTTCTGTTTTCACTGGTGTTGGTGAAAGAACGCGTGAAGGTAATGACCTTTACTTTGAAATGAAAGCTTCCGGCGTCTTGAGCAAAACGGCCATGGTCTTTGGCCAGATGAATGAGCCGCCTGGTGCCAGAATGCGTGTTGCACTTACTGGTTTGACCTTGGCTGAGTACTTCAGAGATGTTGAAGGACAAGATGTTTTATTGTTTATTGACAATATCTTTCGTTTTACTCAGGCTGGTTCAGAAGTTTCTGCCTTGCTTGGTAGAATGCCTAGTGCAGTTGGTTATCAGCCAACTTTGGCAACAGAAATGGGACAGTTGCAAGAAAGAATTACTTCAACTAAGAAGGGTTCAATTACTTCAATTCAAGCTGTTTATGTGCCTGCTGATGACTATACCGACCCAGCTCCTGCAACTACGTTTGCGCACTTGGATGCAACTACCAATTTGGAACGTAGCTTGGTTGAGCAAGGTATTTATCCAGCAGTTGATCCACTAGAATCAACTTCAAGTGCCCTTGATCCCGAAGTCGTCGGCCAAGAGCATTATGATGTTGCCACCAGAGTTCAGCATATTTTGCAGCGTTACCATGAGTTGCAAGACATCATTTCTGTTTTGGGAATGGATGAGCTGTCTGATGAGGAGAAAGTGATCGTTAGCCGTGCCCGGAAGATTCAATTCTTCTTGTCACAGAATTTCTTTGTGGCCGAGCAGTTCACTGGCGTACCAGGGTCATATGTTCCAATTAAGGATACGATCAAAGGCTTTAAGATGATTTTGGATGGTCACTTAGATGATCTTCCGGAAGATGCCTTTCGTAGTGTTGGCCCGATTGAAGACGTTTTGCAAAAAGCCAAGCAGATGGGTGTGACACCTAGTGATCCTGAAGCTAAAGCACTTTTAGAAAAGTAGGGTGATGTCAAATGGCAGATCCAGAAAAACTTTTTAAAGTAAACGTAGTTACGCCTGATGGCTTGATTTTCTCGCATCATTGCAGTGTGGTTGAGATGAGGGCAATTGATGGTCAAAGATCCATCATGTACAATCACTTGCCGATCTTAACTCCCCTTGCAATTGGTGAGGTTAAAGTGAAGCGCAGCCGCGAAATGAATAATACGGTTAATCATATTGCCGTTAGTGGCGGTTATTTTGAGTTTTCAGAGAATGTCGCCACCATCATTGCGGATAGTGCCGAGCGTTCAGGTAATATTGATGTTTCTCGTGCTGAAGCAGCCAGAGAACGTGCACAGAATGCCATGGCGAAAGCAAAGGCTTCTCATGATCAGCGTTCATTAGAACGTGCTCAAGTTGCGCTTAGAAGGGCTGTAAATAGAATAAGTGTTTACAATTCAGGTAAATAGTATTAGAGTTTTAACGGATGCATGAAATAGTGCGTCCGTTTTTTATTTGACTAAAGAATGAGAGAATTTAGAATGTTTCAACTTGGCGTTCATGCCCTAATTAGCATCGTTATTTATTTAATTACCATTGGCTTATCCTTTCAAATTATGAAGAGTATTCAGGTTGAAAAGATTATTAGACGAAATAAAGTTTTTGAGGCCCAACTATTTTTGATTTTTGCGGCGATCGCCTTAGGCTTTCTTGTTGGCAACTTTTTTATCACTTTAATTGATACCTCGATGCAGTTGAGTAATTTCTTTTAAGACTTGGTAAAAGGGCGTTAGTAAAAAGCAAACTCGGTATCTTTATGGTAAAATGGACAATGAATATTTATGGAGGATTATCGTGGCACGAGATATAGGAATTGATTTAGGAACAGCGAATGTACTGATTAACGTTTCCGGTAAAGGAATCGTTTTGAATGAACCATCAGTAGTTGCTGTCAATACAAGTACAAACAAAGTTGTGGCTGTTGGAACAGAAGCTTATAAAATGGTCGGCAGAACCCCAGGTAACATCAGGGTAATTCGTCCGCTGAAGAATGGTGTAATTGCCGATTTTGATATTACGGAAGCAATGCTGTCCTACTTTATCGAAAAGCTAAACGTTAAGGGCTTTATGTCAAAGCCTAATATATTAATTTGTGCGCCAACAGGCGTTACTTCCATTGAACAGAAAGCGATCATTCAAGCCGCTGAAAAATCTGGTGGTGGAAAAGTTTACCTCGACTTTGAACCAAAAGTTGCTGCCGTGGGTGCTGGATTAGACATCTTTAAGCCTCAAGGCAATATTGTGATTGATATCGGTGGTGGTACGACTGATATTGCAGTTCTATCAATGGGTGAGATTGTTACCAGCCAATCTTTACGTTATGCTGGTGATCACATGAATCAAGCAGTTGTTTCATACATCAAGAATAAGCACAACTTGCTCATTGGTTCTCGCACCGCTGAACAAATTAAAATTGAAATTGGGAGCGCATTTGAACCAGAAAAAGACGAGACCATCACCGTTCGCGGTCGAGATATCGTTGATGGATTGCCTAAGCAGGCAACGGTCTCAGCACCAGAAATACAAGAAGCACTGCATGATGGTTTGATGACGATTGTTGCTGCTACTAAGGATGTTTTGGAGAAGACACCACCTGAACTATCTGCTGATATCATTGACCGTGGCATCATGTTAACTGGTGGTGGTGCTTTGCTTAAAAATCTTGATAAGCTAATTTCTTATTACCTCAAGGTACCGGTCTTAACTGCAGATCATCCGCTTGAAGCCGTAGCTTTGGGAACCGGAATTTTGCTTAAGAACATTGAGAAACATCAGCGTCACTAATTTATTTAGGAGATTGACTTGCGCAAACTACTGATTTTTTTTGTTAAAATTTATCAACGGTTTATTTCTCCGGCTTTGCCTAAAAGCTGCCGCTATTATCCAACCTGCTCAACCTATATGATTGATGCCTTGCAGAAATTTGGACCAATTTGCGGATTAATTATGGGGATTAGCCGTATTTTGCGTTGCAATCCTTTTGTACGGGGTGGAGTTGACCCAGTACCAGATAAATTTACGCTTTTTCGTAATCCTCATCCAGAAAAATATGAGGATGAAATTATTGCCAAAAAATTTCATCCGTATGCAAAGTAGGAGCAATTATGTCGAGAAAACCAGAAAATATTAACGTTGAAATAAACGAATTGAAGGGAAAAGAAAACCCAACCTGGGAAGTGGTTATTCCGAAGAAGAAGGCAATTGGGTTGATTGAAAAGGTTGACGGCCGTTATCGTGCAACAACCGGAAAAACAAATAGCGTCTTATATTCAAAGAGTTTAGAAAGCAGTATCAACGATTTACTATCGTATTTTGCTTTACATGAAAAATAGCTAGCGCTAAATGGACAGTGATAACTAATGGTAAAAGTACAAAATAAAACAAATTTGTTTGATCAAATCGCCTGGAATATTGTGGTTCCGGTTTTAATCTTAGCTGTAATTAGTTTTTACTCAATTTATTTTGCGGCAATTGACGATCCAACTCATATGGGCAGCCCAATCAAAGCGGTAGTAATGCAGGCATTATGGTACCTTATTTCGTTTGTCGTAATCATCTTTGTGATCCAATTTGACGCGGAACAGCTGTATAAAATAGCGCCTTACGTGTACGGCTTGGGAATTTTTTTGCTAATTGCAGTTCTTTTTTTGTACGACCGGAGTATTGCTGCTGACGTTTCGGCAAAGAGTTGGTTTAGGCTCGGACCGATTTCGTTTCAGCCTTCCGAAGTCATGAAGCCAGCTTTTATTTTGATGCTGGCAAGAGTAGTCCATGAACATAACCAAAAATTTGTCCATACCATTAAGAATGACTGGCTGCTAATTGCTAAGATTTTAGGATGGCTGTTGCCAGTAGCGGTCTTGCTGAAATTGCAAAACGACTTTGGCACGATGCTGGTTTTCATCGCGATTGTCGGTGGCGTGATTTTGGTTTCCGGCATTTCTTGGAAAATTATTACCCCAGTGTTTGTTTTGGTAGCTATATTAAGTATTATTGTCATCTTTATGGTTACCACAGCCGGCGGACAGTCGTTTCTTAGCCATTTCTTTCAGCCTTATCAATTTAGGCGAATCATGTCTTGGCTTGATCCGTCATCGGACACTTCTGAAGCCGCGTATCAGCTTTGGCATAGTATGCAGGCAATTGGCTCAGGGCAAATTTTTGGCAATGGCTTTGGAAACTTGAGCGTCTATGTTCCAGTCCGGGGTTCGGATATGGTTTATTCTGTGATCGGCGAATCGTTTGGCTTTATCGGCAGTGTTGCAGTCATTCTGCTTTACTTATACTTGATCGTGCAAATGGTCCGCATTACCTTTGATACCAAAAACGCCTTTTACTCATATGTTTCCACCGGGGTGATCATGATGATTCTCTTTCACGTTTTTGAAAATATCGGAATGAGCATCGACTTATTGCCACTAACTGGGATCCCGTTGCCATTTATTTCTCAGGGTGGATCGGCTTTAATCGGTAATATGATTGGCATTGGCATGATTTTATCGATGAAATTCCATAATAAAGACTACATGTTTAGCCAAGCAGGGGATTTTTAATTATTATTGCAATCCAAATAAAAAAGCACTATTTAAAAAATAGTGCTTTTTTTGCTGTTAAATTAAATTCTGATTTTCTTTTGAACGACAAACTAAAATATCGCAATCAGCAGTTCTTGTAACATACTCAGTAACGCTGCCAATTAAAATACGTTCAACGGCATTTAAGCCGGTTGCGCCAACAACAATTAAATCAATTTGATGTGCTTTCGGAAAATCATGAGCAATAATTGCTTTAGGTGAACCAAATTCAATTGAAAAGTGCACATCTTGAACACCAGCTGTCTTGGCTTCATCGTAATAATTTTGTAGCTTTTCTTTCGCATCGTTTGATACTTGTTCAACCATTTCAGAATCAAAACTTGAAACATTCTGAAATGATCGAGTGTCAATCACGTGTAATATTTCTAATGCTGCCTGATTTCGTTTCGCAGCCGCAACAGCTTTTTTAAAAGCCAAATCGGCTTCTTTGGAACCATCAACAGCTACTTCAATCCGGTGATATTGTTTCATCATGTAAAACACCTCTCTTAATACTTATTTTAACAAATTTTGCTCAAATTAATCATTGTTTTGATTGATTAAAAGGCTAAAAATTAAAATGGTGACAGAACTGAGGATCAGCGTTATCAGGT
>CALYQE010000087.1 GCA_945281075.1 uncultured Lactobacillus sp.
TTATCATGGTAATTGTTATTGACTGGATTTCAGGTTGGATTCGGAAGAAATTGGTGTAAATATTTAAAATTAAAAGGCGTAATGTCAATGTTAATGCATTGATGTTACGCCTTTTTTGATTGCAGGTAACTTCATGTTTCAATAAAAGCGGTTTATTTGAATGTCCTCTATAGTGGACACTCAAATAATTTAGCGAGCATAAAATAGAAATAAAATTAAGAAATGAAAAGGGGGTATTTGGTTGAAAAGTAGAATAAACGACAAAGAACTCTTAAATTTTCTCGAAAAGCAAGGTACATATATAAATGCTGCAAAAATAGCTGATGCTTTTGGCGTCTCAGTTAAAACCGTGTATCGACATGTAGATAATATTAATCAAAATAGCGACGAAAATCTAATTAAGTCTGAAAAGGCCAAGGGTTATAAATTGACTAAAAATTTTGCTTTTAAGCAAGATGATATAGATACTCCCTTTTCTATTGAAAAAAGCCCTGAAAATCGTAGAAAAAACGTCCTCTTAAAAATATTATTTAATTCACCGCAATCATTATACATCTATGATTTATATAAAGATGAATATGTTAGTGAATCGACAATTAATGCAGATTTAATCAAGATTAAAAAAATTTTGTTTAAATCAAATCTAAACTTGATACAGAAAAACAAGAGAATATGTGTCCAGGGAAAAGAAGATGACATTCGTGAAAAAATAAATTCACTTTTACATTGGCATAAAGGAAAGAATCACCGTGTCTTAATTGATGGAATTAATGAAGTTGACCTTGTGTTTATACAAGAACAAATTAATATTATTGAACAACTGAGCAAGCGAAAAATACCATATCCATACGATGTAAATATCTGTTCTCATATTTATATTTTGATTCAAAGGTCAAGAAAACAGACGGACAAAACTTACAGTAACAAAGTCGTTATTTCTAAAAAAGAGATTCACAACAACTATGATCTGTATCGAATTTCTGAAATAGTAATTGAAAACGTTGAAAAATATATTGTTAAAGATATTTCAACATTTGAAATCAACTACTTATTTAAGTACCTTTTGTCCTCAAGATTTATCAGCGCAAATTCTGCGCAAGACTCACAAATTTTATATTCGAATAAAGTAAAAGCTTTTACCACTAAGTTAATCAGCCGCGTAGCTAAAAAGATTGATGCAGTGATTGATAAATCAATATTAAGAAAAGAATTAATCAGTCATGTTGGTCCGATGATGAACCGAATTGAAAATAATATCTCGGTTGAAAATGAGCTTTTGACTGATATTAAAGTCGAATATAAGGATTTATATAAAGTAGTTTCACAAGAATGCCAAAGTGTATGCCAACAAATGAATGTGCCTAAAATTTCTGAAAATGAAGTTGGCTTTATTACTTTGTATTTCGAGAAAAATATTGAGGAGATCACTAAGAAATATCATGTTTGGGTGGTTTGTGCCAGTGGCATCGGTACCTCTGAACTATTGAAATTGAAAATTCAGGAGGAGTTCCGAAATATTGTCGTTGATAAGGTGATTTCTTCACTAGATGAACAATTGTTTACAACTAATAGTAGCTCTGAGACAGATTTAATTATTTCAACCGTTGAATTGCCTAAAAACATGCGAAATCGATATGTGCTTGTCAGTGCGATGCTAAACAAACAAGACAAGGAGAAAATAAAAGATGCAATTTACCAATGAATATTATGCACTTGTTTCTCAACCTGTTTCGATTATGCACCTCGTTACAACTTATATTAGAAAAAAGGCGTCGTATTTATCACCCGAAAAGATCAAAAGCAACATTTTTCGACGTGAAAAAAAGGGAGATACATATGTTGGCAATAAGATAATTATCTTGCATGTAATTAGTAAAGAAATAACGCGACCCTTTATAATGTATCTTTTTTTGTCCCATTTAGAAAGCTGGACTTCACTATATAGTGGGCAAAAACATCAAGTAAACAAAATTATGATTATAGTCGTGAATCCACACCATCTAGATTTAAAATTCGCATTTTTTCCGAAGTTCTTCGACTGCGAGCTACAGAAATTATTGAGGGAGCCAAAGGTCAAACAAAATCAAATTTATCGGTGTTTATAAGGAAGAAGAGAACCTAGTTTGTATATAAATAAAAAGTTATTTAGTAAAGAAGTAATTTTGCTACATCAAAATGTTAAGGATAAGGAGGAAGCATTAACAATTTTAGCAACAGAACTAGAAAGAAAAAATGTAGTAAACACTAACTTTTTGCCAGCTATTTTAAAACGTGAGCAAGAATATCCAACGGGACTGGCTTTGCAAGAAAACTTAGGAGTTGCGATACCACATACCGATCCGGATAAGATAAAGCAGGAACAGCTAGGATTTATTTCGTTACAACATCCAATTGAGTTTAAGCAAATGGGTGATGCAAACAGCAAGGTAAAAGTATCAATGATTTTTGTTTTGTGTCTGAAAAGTCCCGACAAGCAATTAAATATGCTTAAGAGCTTCATGAATATGTTTACTGATGCTGAGACAATGAAACAAATCAATGCAGTAGAAACAAAAGAGCAATTTTTAAAAGCCATTGAGTAAATAATAAAAAAGGAGAAAGAATGTTAATTTCATCAAACGAGATTTTGCAGGAAGCTAGGAAAAACGGTTTTGCATTTCCACATTTTAATTATTGGGATGACTTATCTATTAAGGCTGAATTAGCTGCCGCTGAAGTTAAAGGGCTTCCTGTGATATTAGCTTGGGCACAAAAACATGGCCCACAAATTAGTATTGAAGAAGCACTTAACTTAGGGAAATTTTATGGAAGTCGGGCAAAAGTACCAGTAGTTTTACATTTGGATCACGGTACTGATCCTGAATTAGTTAAGTGGGGCGCTTTTCACGGTTTTAGTTCTGTAATGATTGATGCCTCCAATGAAAAATTTAATGACAATGTCAGAATAACTCGAGATGTGGTTAAATATTGCCATCATTTAGGCGTGACGGTCGAAGCAGAAGTTGGTCATGTTGGGACCGCTTCAGCGGATGACAGTACTACTTATACCGAAGTAAAAACAGCAGTTGAGTTTGTGAAAGAAACAAAAGTGGATTCACTAGCTGTGTCAATCGGCACCTCACATGGGGTTTATAAAAAAGGAAGACCAAAGCTTAATTTTGAGAGAATTAAAAAGCTCAAGGAAGCCATTAATGTGCCCCTAGTTTGTCATGGTGGATCTTCATCAGGAAATGCAAATCTTAATGAAGCTGCCAAAAGCGGTATTGCAAAAATCAATATTTATACCGACTTAGCAAACACGGCATTACATGTTGCTCAAAAAATGACCTACGATACCGAATTTGAATTGCTAAAAGCTCAACGTAGCGCAATTCAGGTAATGTCAGAACATTATTATGACGTTTTTGAAACTGCTAAATATTCTTATTAGAAAGGAAAAAATCGTGGTATTAGTAAAAAAGCCATTTTTAATGGTAAATCCCAAGGTCTATTTATTTGGCGATGAAATAGTACAGCTGGCCAAAGTGGCTGACAAGTTAGCTCAAAAATATCAAATTGATATCTTGTTTACTGGATCACTAATTGACTTGCCTAGGATTAAAGCTGAAACGAGTCATTTAATTATTACAGCTCAACACATGGATGCGGTTAATAAAGGAAGAGGGATGGGACATGTCTTGCCGGAAAGTCTTGTAGCTGCTGGAGTACAAGCTGTCGTATTAAATCATGCAGAAAATCAGCTAACATTGAATGTTTTAGCAAAGACGCTAAAAAGAGCTAAAGAAGTTGGATTGTACACGATTGTTTGTGGCGACAGCATTGAAGAATGTCGCGCAATTGCTCAGCTCAATCCTAATATGATGATTTGTGAACCGACAAGTCTGATCGGCACGAACAAAACTAGCGATGATCAATATATCATTGAAACCATTAAAGCAGTTAAAGGCATTAACTCTAATATTCTAATTTTGGAAGCAGCTGGAGTAAGTACTGGTGATGATGTTAAAAAAGTTCTGAGATTAGGAGCTGATGGTACTGGAGGCACTAGTGGCATTGTTTGTGCTGATAATTGGGAAAAGCAATTAATTGAAATGATTAACCCATTGAAATTATGTCAAGGCGGTGAATAGCATGAAAATATATCAAGATCAAGTAAGTCTGGCAACTCAGGCTCGAGTTACATATTTAAACATCACTGACGAAGTAAATAAGATTGTTAAAGACAGTGAAATTAAAAACGGTCTTTGTTTAATTCAGACTTCTCACACAACTTGTTCAATCTTGTTTGAGGAATATGTTCACGATCATGACTTTAATGGTGATGAATTTTTACAAGCTGATTTAAATAAAATTCTAGATAAGTTAATTCCTCGCGAATATACAGAAAACTCTAATTATCGTTATCCGGGGCCAAAGCACGTAAAGTTTTTAAAAGAACTATCCAAGATTGACAAAAATTATCCCAATGAAAAAAACACCATTTTAAATGGCGATGCGCATATTAAAGGATCAATGTTTGGATCTAATCAGACATTTGGAATTAAAAACAGTATGCTACTGATCGGCTCTGTTGGCGATATTTATTTTGTGGATTGGGATCAAAATCGAGAAAGAACAAGGAAATGTAATGTAGTTATTATCGGTGAATAATAACTTGCAAACTAAAGGAGAACAAAAATGTTACAGTTTTTGCAAGAAATAGTGAATTGGGGAGCTCCAGTAATATTACCTATAATTATTGCAATTTTTGCCATGATTTTAGGTGCTGGTTTTAAAAAATCCTTTGTAGCGGGACTGACTGTTGGGATCGGTTTTATTGGCTTAAATTTAGTGACCGGACTGTTAGGAGATACGCTGGGAAAAGCTGCACAAGTAATGGTTAAAAGATTTGGATTATCTTTGGTAACCTTAGATATTGGCTGGCCAGCAGCCTCTGCAATTTCTTATGGAACTATTTTGGGAATTTCGGCAATACCAATTGGAATTGCTTTAGATTTGTTTTTACTGTTATTTGGCTTAACCAAGACTTTGAATATTGACATTTGGAATTTCTGGCATGCTGCCTTTATTGGGGGCCTGGTTTATGGTGTGTCTGGCAATTTTCCGCTTGCGGTCTTTTCAATGGTTGCATACCAGACTTTACTATACTTCTTAGGTGACTTAAGTGCCCCAATATTGAATAAATACTATGGCTTCCCTAATATAACCTTTCCTCATGGGACATCTGTACCAGGATATTTAGTTGCATTACCTTTAAACTGGTTATTTGATCGAATTCCTGGCTTCAACAAGTTAAAGGCCAACCCAGAAACTATTCAGAAACGTTTTGGAATTCTCGGGGAAACTTCGGTAATGGGGCTGATTATTGGTTTAATTATCGGAATCTTAGCTGGATATGATGTTGGCAAGGTATTGAACCTTGGCGTTCAAACAGCAGCAATTATGGTTTTACTGCCTAGAATGGTTTCAGTATTAATGGAAGGCTTAACACCAGTTTCCGATGCGGCAAATGATTTTATCAAGAAACGTTTTCCAGGTCACGAATTATACATTGGTATGGATTCAGCTCTAGCAGTTGGCGACCAAGCCGTACTTGCAGTTTCGCTGTTAATGATTCCGATCACTCTGTTATTAGCCATCATACTTCCAGGTAATAAAACAATTCCATTTGGTGATTTTTCCACAATTCCGTTTGCGGTTTGTTTAATGATTCCAGTTTTTGGTGGCAATATTGTACGCTCTGTTGTTGGCGGCTCAATTTACATGACCAGCATTTTATACATAACCTCATGGATCGCACCCTTAGTTACAAAAATGGCTAAAGCAGCCAGTTTTAATATTGGACATGCAACAAGTATTACCTCTATGGTAGAAGGCGGATTATGGCCGACGTTCTTATTTGTTTGGGGAGCTAGACACTTACCGTGGATTATTTCAGCAGCAATACTGCTCATTTCAATGGCTGGACTATATTGTGTGAACAAAAGGAAAACAAAATTGCAAGCTTAAATTTAAAAATTGGAGAAGAATTTATGAAAAAAATTTTAGTAATGTGTGGAACTGGTATCGCAACGTCGACGATGGTAGCTAATAGAATTAAAGATTATTTAAATTCGAAAGGATTAGGAGATAAAGTAAATATTTCTCACGCTAGTATTAGTGATAAAATAAATGGACTGGATGATTATGACATTATTTTATCAACAACAGTTGTACCTGATAAAATTAAAGACAAAGTCATTTCTGCAGTCCCACTCTTAACCGGTGTAAATGATGAAGAAATCTATCAAGAAGTAGAAAACAAGGTTAGGGAGTGATTGATATGGTTGAAGAATATGATTTTAAAAAGGTTATTCTGAAAGAGGCTAATACGTTAAAGTATGTAGCTGAAAATATTGATTACGGTGAAGTATTGCAAGCCTTTGATTTGATTAAAAATTGTCAGGGAAAAGTCATTGTTTCTGGTTGTGGAACATCTGGCATGGCAGCTGAAAAAATTGCCCATACTCTTAATGTAGTTGAAGTGCCAGCATTATATTTGTCTCCTGCTGATGCTCCACATGGAGGAAGTGGCGTAATAACAGATCAAGATTTAGTGGTGTTGATTTCCAAAGGTGGTGAAACAGAAGAAATCAATAGACTATTGAAAATAGTTGAAACACGTCAAGCAAATATTATTGGTGTTACCGAAAAGAAAAATTCTTTTTTAGGCGAGAATTCAGCTTGCACGTTACAAGTTATTGTTGATCAGGAATCAGACGACTTTAATATGATGGCAACATCAAGTACGCTAGCAGTTATTTCGGTATTCGATGCTCTCTCTGTTTTGCTCGCAAGAGATAAGCATTATACAAAAGAAGAGTTTTTTAAGATTCATCCCGGTGGCGAAGTAGGTAAAAAGCTTAAAAATGATATAAGCAAAAAATAAGAAATTATATTTTTTCGTGGGGGAATGTAAAATGGAGTTTTTGTTGGATACAGCTAACATTGCTGAAATTAAAAAATATAAAGAGATTATTCCTTTGACTGGCGTTACTACCAATCCGTCAATTCTTAAAAAGGAAGGAAAAACCGATTTTTTTGATCACTTATTAAAAATAAAAAACATTTTAGGTACAAAGCGCTTGCTTCATGTTCAAGTTGTTGCAACCACAACTGAAGGAATAGTACAGGATGCGCACAAGATTTTAGATGTTTTGGGTAAAGAAACTTATGTGAAAATTCCGATTAACCAAGCTGGACTAGCAGCAATAAAAATCTTAAAGGGTGAAAATGTCAAAATTACTGCTACATCAATATATACAGCAATACAAGGATATTTAGCAATAGCCGCTGGTGCCGATTATCTTGCCCCATACTATAACCGCATGATGAATAATAATATAGATGCTAATAAGATAATTGCTGCATTTAACAAAGTAATTATCCGAGAAGATAAACCCACAAAAATTTTGGCAGCAAGTTTTCATACGGTAGGGCAAATCGTTGAAGCAATTGATAGTGGTTCTCAGGCAATCACAGTTAATCCTAGTTTAATCAAAGAGGGACTAGAGTCGCATATCATTAATGATGCAATTGCTGATTTCACGCAAGATTGGGAATCAGTTTATGGCCAGACAACAATCTCGACTTTAACCAATGAATAACCAGATTTGGAATAAGTAAAGCAAAAAAAGAGGTTAGGGAAAAACTATTAAATTTTGGTTTTAATAGGTTTTTGTTTAAGGGTAAAAGTCTAAAATCAATCAAAAAGATAATTTCCCAGACTCTTTTGCTTTACCCGTGATACTTAAACGGAAAGCTTTTCAAATGGTCGTTGATCAAGTCAACCACCTCTAAAAAAGAATAGAGCATGATAGAACCAACTGTTAAGGACCCTGAAGTTGCGTTAACTTCGGGGTTTTTATTTTGGCCAAATTAGCAAAGCAAGGTAAACAGATCAACCTAATAACTAGGTTGGTCTGTC
>CALYQE010000088.1 GCA_945281075.1 uncultured Lactobacillus sp.
GTATTAATGTCCGAAAGTTTCTTTGTCAAAGCCAACAATTCATCTTGAATTTCTTCACGTTGCTGACTAATTTCCTTATATTCACTTCTTTTAGCAGTAACGGCAGCTTGCGATTCCTTTACTTCGCGGTCAAGCTTTGACAAAAGAACTTCGCTTTGATCCGCTTTTTCTTGGACTATTTGTTTTTGCTCGTTTAAATCTTCGATTTCAAACGCCAATAAAGACTTCAAATCATGGTCTAAACCAGCCTTTTGAAACTGATATTCTTTAGCAAGTGAGCTTTGTTCATGCAGCGGCTCAATTCGTTGCTCGAGTTCTTTAACCAGATCATTGATTCTAATCAGGTTGTCAGTTGTTTGTTCAAGCTGAACTTCCGCCTCTTCCTTTTGTTTCTTAAAGTGCAGGACGCCGGCTGCTTCTTCAAATAAACTGCGTCGATCCTCAGGGCGAGAGTTCAGAATTTGATCAACGCGGCCTTGCGAAATAATCGCCAGACTGTCCTGCGAGATTCCCGAGTCTAAAAACAACGCCCGAATATCTTTTTGCCTAACGCTACGCTTATTAATCAAATATTCATTATCACCTGAGCGAAGAATTCTTCGCGTGAACGTGACTTGATCTTCAGCAAGATTTAGCTCTCGCTTCTTATTATCAAAAATCATTGAGACCTCTGCGTGCGTTGCCGGTTTACGAAATTCACTCCCAGCAAAAATCACGTCCTTCATGTTAGAGCCGCGCAATGACTTAGCACTTGATTCGCCCATGACCCAACGGATCGCTTCGGTAATATTACTCTTACCACTACCGTTTGGACCAACAATGCCCGTAATTCCGGTATCAAACTTAATTTTGGTTTTTTCCGCAAAGGATTTGAATCCATCAATAATTAACTCTGTTAATGGCAAATAACCTTCCCCCTTAATTCAGTTTATTTAAGGCGACCTTTGCAGCTTCTTGCTCGGCTGCCTTTTTATTGTGGCCCTTGCCTTGCGATAAAGCTTGCCCATTGACCACCAGCTGAACGGTGAAGCGTGACGGTGTCTGCTCTTCTTTTAAAACTTCATACTCAATTTTTACAGGACCATCTTGTTGTAAAAGCTCTTGCAAATCAGTTTTGTAATCACGCGAAGCATCAAACTTACCGGCAGCGATTAGCGGAAATACGGTTAAACTCAAAAAGTGTTCAACTGCTTTCATGCCCTGGTCAAGAAAAAGAGCCCCGTTAAAAGCTTCAAAGACGTCTTCTAAAAGCGTCTTCCGTGAACGCGCACCCGCTTTTTCCTCACCATGACCTAAATTTATTTCAGCTGGAAAACCAAATTTTTGAGCAAAATCCGCGAAGCCTTCAGTATCAACGATATTAGACCGCATCCGTGTTAATTCCCCTTCATTTAGTTGCGGAAAGTTCCGGTATAAATAATCTGAAATCGCTAATTCCAAAACCGCATCGCCCAAAAATTCCAATTTCTCATAGTCGCGCACTTTAGCATCAGGATGCTCATTTGCATACGAAGAATGAGTAAATGCTTCTTCCAGCAATTTTGGGTTATCGAATTTAATTTTATATTTTGTTTTTAATTGTTGAATAAATTTCGTACTAACCATCTAGTCAACCCTCTTTTTCTTTATAAATTATACCAGTTTTTAATCCGGAAAATTAAAAAAGAAAACTATTAGAGTGAATTTCTGCAATAGTTTTCTTAAATTATCGATTTAATTATTTGTCCATCAGCTAATTAAACATTTTTTATTTGACGAAACCAACGCGGTACCATAATTGGTGACCATTATTTTGCTTAGATGGTTTTTGTGAATAGCCAGTTACTTTACTATTCACTGCATCAATTTGGTATGAATTGTATGTAGGAACTACATAAGCTTGATCATTCATGTATTTTTGCCACTCATGGAATTTGTCAATTCTGTATTGGCTGTCAAAGGCTTTTTGTGAGTCCATTTCTTTTAACAACTTAGTGTTTTCTGCAGTCACAAACCGTGAGTAGTTCTGCATTGTACCTTCACTGTATAGTTGTTCTACGGATGGTTCTGATGACAATGACCAACCACCAAGGAAGACATCAACCTTTGGATCATCCTTTTGAACCTTATCGTAGAATGAATTAAATTCACTCAAACGACCACCAACTAATTTAACGTTAAGACCAGCTTTACCCCATTGTTGAATGTAGTTTTGAATAATTGGTTCATCAATTGGTGTACTTGCCTTGGCTAATAAGTTAATGGTTAATGGCTTGCCCTCTGGAGTAGTACGCCATTTACCCTTCTTCTTGTAGCCGGCTTTGTCCAAGATTTGGTTAGCCTTTTTCAGGTTAAATGAGTAACCATTATTGTCTTTGTCGAAGTAGGTACCAAATTGAGCTGGGATCAAAGTTGGAACTTGGAAACTTAGACCGTCAGTATAATGCTTGTAAACTGAATCCGTGTTAATCGAATATGCCATTGCCTGACGCAGGGCTTTATCACCCATCTTCGCCTTTGGATTCATAACATTCTTTGAAGTCTTTTCATCCCACTTTCCGACTTTAAAGGCCATGTAGTAGTATGCCAATGGAATCTTAGCAACAAAATTAATATTGTCAGTACCCTTTACTTGCTTCCATTGGCTGTTAATTACTCGCGCAATGTCAAACTTGTGACTCTTGATCGCCTGTGAAGCGGATTTAGTTGAAATTACTTGATAAATGATTTTATCTAGTTTTGGCTTACCACGCCAGTAATACTTATTCGGAACCCAAGTAACAGACTGGCCACTAACCACTTTTTGTGCCTCAAAAGGTCCAAAGTATAATGGCTTCTTTCTTACCTGGTCACAAGATTCAAGCTTATCAAATGGAACATCTTTCAAATAGTGATATGGAGCTGCACTTTCAAGCAGATAGCCATTACCACTATTGTACATACCTGGCTTTAATTCCTTGCAGTGAATAACTACTACGCGACCATTTTCACCATCTGGCATTTCAATCCCAGAGATTGTCTTGGCTCTTCCTTCATGGTAATCTTCCAAACCATTAATAATATTGAATTGTGAAGAATAGCGTTGGGACTTGGTTGCCTTATTGGCAATAACTTCGTAAGCATATTCAATGTCTTTTGCATTAACTTGCTTACCATCGGACCATTTAACCCCTTTTTTAATCGTGATTGTGGCAGTTTTTGCCTTACGATCAAGCTTTAAAGTTGCAGGTCCTTTATCATTAATCTTGTAATTATCATCTGTATCAAACAATGACTCTTGACCAGGACTTGAAACATCAGCACTTGGTTGATCATTTTGCAGGCCATCAAGAAAAACACCAGTGAATGGGGTATCTGATTCAAGCGCAATCTTTAGCGTGCCACCTGGTTTAATTGTCTTTTCCGGAGTTTCAACAGGGAACTTGCTGGCAGTTTTAGCACCTTCGTTACTGTTACCGTTACCGTTGCTTTTGCCACAAGCGACTAGAGCTAAAGCAGCTGTTGAAACAACTCCTAGCGAACCTAAAAATTTACCTTTTTTCATAAAACAAGTTTCTCCTTAAATAATATTAAAAATTTATAATAGAGTATTCAAAACAAGTTAATAATAAAATAATATCATTTTTATATTAAAATACAAGCTTAATACTTATTATTTTTTTATTATTTACTTATATTAAATTAAACTTGCTTATCTAAAGCGCGAAAATAGGCAAACAAAAAGCATTGAGAGCACAAACTCAACGCTTCTTGAAACTAATTTGAAAAAATTTTTAATTTATTTGTTGATCTAAATATAAGTCTATTTAGCAAAACCAACTTGGTACCATAATTGGTGACCATTGTTTAATTTTGATGGCTTCAATGAGTAGCCAGTCAACTTGCTGTTAACAGCATCAATTTGGTATTCATTGTAAGTTGGGATGACATATGCTTCGTCATTCATGTATTTTTGCCATTCATGGAACTTGTCAACCCGGTAAGAGTGATCAAAGGCCTTCTGTGAGTCCATTTCCTTGATTAACTTCGTGTTTTCAGGAGTAACAAACCGTGAGTAGTTGGACATTGTTCCTTCACTAAACATTTGCTCTTGTGAAGGCTCAGTTGAAAGTGACCAACCAGCCATAAAGACATCAACCTTCGGGTCATCATGTTGAATCTTATCATAGAAGGAGTTAAATTCAGTCAAACGACCACCAAGCAACTTAACATTCAAGCCAATCTTGTTCCATTGCTGAATAAAGTTCTGAACAATCGGCTCATTAATTGCTTGACCAGACATTGCCAAAAAGTTAATGGTTAATGGCTTACCTTCTGGAGTAGTACGCCACTTGCCCTTCTTCTTGAAACCTGCCTTGTCTAAGATTTGGTTGGCTTTCTTAATGTTATAAGTGTAGCCCTTATCACTCTTGTCAAAGTAATCGCCAAATTGAGCCGGGATCAAAGTTGGGATTTGGAAGCTTAAGCCATCAGTATAGTGCTTATATACTTGATCGGTATTCATCGCATAAGCCATTGCTTGACGAAGCGACTTATTATTCATCTTAGCCTTTGGATTCATCACGTTCTTGGACTTCTTGGCATCCCATTTACCGACCTTAAAGGCTAAGTAACGGTAGCCTAGAGGAATCTGGGCCACAAAAGTGACATCCTTAGTGTCTTTAACTTGCTTCCATTGGTTATTCACAACACGGGCAATATCAAACTTGTGACTCTTAATTGCTTGTGAAGCTGAGTTTTGTGAAATTACTTGGTAAACAATCTTATCTAGTTTTGGCTTACCACGCCAGTAATATTTGTTAGGAACCCAAGTAACTGATTGACCACGGTTAATCTTTTGAACTTTATAAGGACCAAAGAACAATGGCTTCTTTCTAACTTCATCAGAAGCTTCAAGTTTTGAAAATGGGATGTCTTTTAAGTAGTGATATGGTGCCGCATTTTCCCAAATATAGCCATTACCTGAATAATACATTCCTGGTTTTAATTCCTTGCAGTGAATAACAGCTACACGGCCATTTTCACCATCAGGCATTTCGATTCCGGAAATTGTCTTGGCCTTGCCTTCATGATATTCTTCCATCCCATTGATAATATTAAATTGAGAAGCATAGCGTTGTGACTTGGTTGCCTTATTGGCAATAATTTCGTAAGCAAATTCAATGTCTTTTGCAGTTACTTGCTTACCATCAGACCATTTGACACCCTTTTTAACGGTAATGGTAACAGTCTTGGCTTTACGATCAAGCTTAATTGTCGCTGCACCTTTATCGTTAAATTTATAATGATCATCAGTATCAAACAATGATTCTTGACCAGGACTAGATACGTCTGCATCTGGTTGACTCATCTGCAATTCTTCATTAAAGACGCCAGTAAATGGAGTGTTAGTTTCTTCAGCTATTTTTAACATCCCACCCTGCTTAGCAGCCTTAGTTTGCGTTTCAACTGGAAACTTGCTGGCAGTTTTTGCACCTTCATTGCTGGTACTGCTACTCTTGCCACAAGCTACCAAAGTTAAGGCGGCTGCTGAAACGAGTCCTAGTGAACCTAAAAATTTACCTTTTTTCATAAAACGTGTTTCTCCTTCTTAGTCAGTAAATTTAATTGTGTTCGAAACAAGTTAATAAATAAATAATATCATTTAAAATGAAAAATGCAATCTTCGGGTTAATTTAAGCTTAAGCATTTTGTATTATCCCAGTGCTGTTATCAATTATTTAGCGTAAGCCACTTTAAACCAGAGGTCATTAGAATCAGAAGGTTTCACGGAATAACCCGTTAACTTGCTATTGACAGCGGTAATTGTGTATTCATTCGTAGTTGGAATAACATAAGCTTGGTCAAGCATGTATTTTTGCCATTTATGAAACTGTTTAACGCGATATTGATGATTAAACGACTTTTGGGAATCAATTGCATTGAGCAATTTGGTATTCTCTGGAGTAACAAATCTGGAGAAGTTAAACGGTGCACCCTCACTGTAATAATAAGCCGGCGACGGTTCACTAGAAACGCTGGTTAAGCTCCAGCCACCCGTAAACATATCAATCCCGGGAGCATCGTGTTGAACTTTATCTGCATAGGAATTAAATTCAACCAGTCTACCGCTATATAGGCTGATGTCTAGGCCGATTTTATGCCACTGCTGGAGATAGTTTTGATAAATTGGCTCCTGGGTTTCATTGCCTTGCTGCACCAAAAATTTAATTTTGAGCGGCTTGCCATTTGGCTGTACACGCCACTTGCCTTTTTTCTTATAACCGGCTTTATCTAAAATTTCATTTGCTTTCTTTAAATTGTATGAGAAGCCTTTAACGTTTTTATCGAAATAATCCCCGTATTGCGCCACGATTAAGGTTGGAATTTGAAAAGTCAGACCATTATTGTACTTTTTATTAACATCCTCAATATTCATGGCGTAAGCAATGGCCTGTCGGAGAGCTTTATTATTCATCTTACTCTTCGGATTCATTACATTCTTGCCAGTTTTGGCGTCCCATTTACCAACCCGAAAGGCGATATAGCGGTACGCCAACGGGATATTAGCGATAAAGGTAGTGCCCTTAGTATTTTTAACTTGATTCCACTGGTCGTTAATAACGTTAGCAACATCAAATTTATGACTCTTAATCGACTGTGAAGCTGAATTCGTATTAACAACTTGGCAAATAATTTTGTCCAGTTTGGGCTGGCCACGCCAATAATATTTGTTAGGAATCCAAGTAACTGATTGACCGCGAACTATTTTCTCAACGCGATAAGGTCCAAAAAACAATGGATTTTTTCTGATTTTATCAGAAGATTCCAGCTTACTAAAAGGAACATTCTTTAAATAGTGGTACGGCTCGGCTCCTTCGGTAAAGTAACCATTGCCGCTGTTATACATGCCAGGCTTCAACTCAGAATACTGAATGGTCAAGATCCGACCATTTTTACCGTCAGGCATCGATAAACCTGAAATCGTCTTAGCTTTACCTTCATGATATTCCTTCATCCCTTTGATAAAGTTAAGTTGACTGGTATATCTTTGCGACTTGGTCGCTTTATTAGCTAAAATTTCGTATGCAAACTCCATGTCCTTGGCTGTTACCTGCTTGCTATCAGACCATTTGACGCCCTTTTTGATTTCAATTGTGACTGTCTTATTTTGTCGGTCAATTTTTAGTGTTGCTGGCCCCTTATTATTGATCCGGTAATTATCATCAATATCAAACAGCTTTTCATTCCCTGGCAGTGCAAGGTCAATATCGGTTTTCGAAAACGCTAATTCACTGGCAAAAATGCCAGTAAAAGGTGAGTTGGTTTCAATCGCCCACTTAACAGTGCCACCTTTTTTAGCCTTTTTGGCCGGCATTGAACTTGGAAACTTACTTGCCTTTTTAGCGTTGTCGCTATTTGTATTATTATTGTTTTGATTACCACAAGCTACTAGCGTCAACCCAGCTAAACTTAAAATGCCCGCAGAACTTAAAATTTTTCTTTTTTTCATTCACAACCACTCTCTTTCATATGCTTTGCCTTTAAGACAAAAACAAGTTAACAGCTCAATCTTAGCATAGCTCAGGTGAATTTCAACTTTTATTAATAAAGCAAAAGGCAAATGTATATTGCAAGGCTGACGGTGTTTTTAAATAATGTCCAATTTTTTGAATCATGCCGGTTTTAAGCAAATAAAAAACTCGAGCAAAACTCGAGTTTTAGATGTTTTATTTTACGTATGCTACATTAGCCCACAAGCTGTTGGAATCTGAAGGTTTCAATGAATAACCAGTCAGTTTGCTGTTAACCGCAACGATTGAGTAGTTATTAGTCAACGGAACACAATATGCCTCTTCATTCATGTATTCTTGCCATTTATGGAACTGTTCTACCCGGTATTTATGGTCAAATGATTTTTGTGAGTCGATCGCTTTCAGAAGTTTCGTGTTCTCTGGTGTAACAAATCTAGTGAA
>CALYQE010000089.1 GCA_945281075.1 uncultured Lactobacillus sp.
CTACCAAAACTATGCAGAAATAACATTAAAACTTGATTGTAAGAGTCGCGTGTTGATTCTGTAACAACTATGAAATATTGCTTGTGTATACTGCTTTATAGTAAATAAGTGATCTTTTTTATGGGGAATGAAGAAATTGAATAAAAATAAAAGTTTGTTAACTAAGTTAATTGTAGCTTTAGTGCTATCTTTTAGCTTTATAGCTACTACACAAATAACTAATACTAATTCAACTATACAAACTGTTCAAGCTGCCAGAAAATTATCTAAACGTGAGCGTGCTGCCAAGAATTGGATCGCAATGAGAGAATCTGGTGGTAACTACTATGCTAGAAATGGTGTGTGTTATGGTAAGTATCAATTAAATATTAATTACCTTCACGGTAACTATTCTCCTAAAAATCAAGAGAGAGTTGCTAATAATTATGTTTACGGTCGTTATGGCTCTTGGGTTAATGCCAAGAGATTTTGGTTAAGTCATCACTGGTATTAAAAAATAATAAATTTCATTTTTCCTAATAAAAACAGTTTAATGATTAGTTAAACTGTTTTTTATTTTTTCTTATTAATAATTTACTCCAAGCAAAAACACTTTTTAAAGAAATTAAAATAATTTCTGTGCGAATATTCTTTAGTTAAAGTAACTATCAATTAATTACTAACTTTATAAAATCGGATAATCTATAAAAATACTAAAACAAAAATATACTTAACTAACCTTTTAATAATTAAATATTATTATTTATAAATAATATTTAGTTTTTTTAAATCCTTTTTTGAAGAATTTGGCGTTAGCTGAGAGACAAATTTAAAGGGTAAAGCGGCAAGTTTTCTAATATATTTAAGGTCACTATTATCCACTTTAACACAAGTATCAAGCTGCATCTTTTTTTTATCATGCTTATTTAATGACAATAGTCCATAATTACCAACGTTTATCACACCAATTTGCTCGACATTTTGAGCAATAGTTAATGCATCTTTAAAATTTTTAACGACAATCATGATTGCTAAGGACTGCTGTTTAAAGTGATTGAGAAATTTTATTGACTTATCAATGCTATATAAATCAAATTTGATATTAGAAGGAACGGCAAGTTTCATCGACATTTTCTGAAACTCATTTGTAGCTGTGTAATCGTTTGCCACCAAAATGCTGTTTATACACAGTGCTTTTGACCAAACCATTGCGACTTGTCCGTGAATTAAACGCTCATCAATCCTCAACATTTTAATCATTCTGATCACGCTTTCTTTTTTATCTTTTAAAATTATACCGCTTAAACTGAAAAAAACTTCTAATACTAGTAAATAACTTAGTATTAGAAGTTTTTTTAGATATTTTTCATTGCAATTAAAGGCTGAACTAAATTATTCCAAACTTCTTTAAATAGCTTCTTTTGCTCTAATGACTGAACAGTCACCACCAAATTATTTTTGGGTACTACTATAATAAATTGCCCTAATTTGCCATCAGCTCTATATGACTGATAATCAGGATTAATCCAGTATTGATAACCATAACCAAATTTTGTTCTGCCTTTTGCGTTAGAAACTTGATTCTTTGTCGCGTCTTCTAAATACTTAGTATTAATGATTTGTTTCCCATGCCAATTACCTTTGTGCAATAAAAGTAATCCAATTTTGGACATTTCATCAATAGTCAGCATAAGAGAATGGGCGCCCATTGTATGACCCATCGGACAGGAGAGCCAATCCGGATTTCCAATTCCGATAGGTTCAAAAAATCTTGGTGTCATATAATTAACAAGAGTAGCACCACTGACCGCTTCCACAATACAGCTAAGGATATAGCTGTTAAAAGTAGAATACAGAAAGTTAGTGCCAGGCTCATAAACAAATTTACCATTAGTAAAGTAATATCTTATCCAATCTTTTACTTGGTAGCGCTCTAAATCGTCAGCAAAAAATAGCGGATTTTCGAGACCTGTAGTCATAGTCAACAAATTTAAAACTGTAACTTTTTTGATCCTCGAATCAAGCGTAGTAAAGTCAATTTGAGGGAAAAAATGAAAAATTGGATCAGATAGTTTTAAAAGCCCTTCTTGACAGGCAAGGCCAACTCCAATCGACGTAATGCTTTTAGAAACTGAATAAACATTAAGCCGCGTAATCGGATCAACTTCCTTTTTTTCATCTACAAGTTTATCATTTTGATAAATCTGTATATTATTAATATTAAAATGTTTTTCTAAACTGTAATCCACAAAATTACTGAGAATTGTCATTTAACATACCTTCTTTATGCTTGTAAAATCCCCAAAAATGCTGCAATAATACTAATGATAATAATCCAAAGCAAAATTGTGTTAACTTTATAACCCTTCTTAATTGCCCAATAAACTATTCCTGTGGCAATCACACCTAGCATATCGGGCATGATTCCATCTAAAACTGACATTAGACTAATTGCTGACTTACCTGAGCCAATTGTTAAACCAGTTTTGACAGTAACCATTGTTGCAATCATTGCACCAATAACTAACAGACCTAAAGTTGCTGCACCTTGGAAAACTTTATCTGTAATACCTAATTTTTCGAATCTGTTTAAGGCTTTCATACCTGAGTCGTAACCCCAGTGTACTCCATAATATCTAACTAAAATATTGGGAATATTAAAAATCAACAAGAATAAAATCGGTGCAAACAGATTACCCGTTAATGCCAGCGAACAAGCTATGCCTCCTGCAAGTGGCCGCAAAGTTCCCCAAAATACCGAATCTCCGATACCAGCAAGTGGTCCCATCAGCGAAGCTTTTACCGAATTGATTGAAGCTTCATCAAAATTCGGATCGTTGGCATTTTCTTCTTCCATAGCTGCCGTAATACCAAAAACAAAGGGACCAAGCATTGGTGTAGTGTTAAAAAACTCAGCATGCCGTTTTAAAGCATCAGCTAAGCGTTCTTTTTCTGGATAAAGTTTCTTAAGTGCTGGGCCTAAAGCATATTGTACGCCCTGACTCATTTGCCGTTCATAGTTAAATGAAGCATTTATTGTGAAAGAACGCCAGAAAATTTTATTTATATCATGTTTAGTTAATTTCTTTTTATTTATATCAGAAGTCATCATCATTATCCTCCATTTCAACTGAATCCAGTTGAGGTTTATCATTATTTACTATACTTAAAGCTACAATTACTATTCCAATTAAAGCAACGCCTAATACAGGAACTTTTAAATATGCTGCTAAGACAAAGCCTAGTAATAAGTATGGTGCCACTTTTTTATTTATAAGCATGCTAGTTAATAGTGCAAAGCCTAGTGCGGGTAAAATACCAGCGGCAATATTCATACCATCTATGATAAATTTAGGGATAATTGCTAAAAATGACTTAACTACACTGCTTCCCGAGTAAAAACAAACTGCCAAAATTAACGACATTAGTATGTCGTATGATAAAAAGCTAATCAAATGCATTCTGTCTACACCAGCTACATCACCCTTTGCTGCATAGTTATCTGACTTATGTAAAAAGAAAACACGCACAGTTAAGTAATAAAAATTTTTCAATAACAGAGCAACTGTCGCAATTGGAATAGCGAGTGCCAGTGCAGCTGCTGCCCCAGATCCTGTCTTAATAGCAAATGCTGTTCCCAAAATACCACCAGCAGTAATTTCTGGTGGCAATGCGGCACCAATTGTAATGTTGCCCATAAAGGCAAGCTCCAAAGTAGCTCCAACAATTAGGCCGGTATGTAAATCCCCTAAAACAAGTCCTACTAGCGGTCCCATAACTATTGGTCGCTGAATCATAGAATTGCCTAATCCACATTCTAAAAAGCCAATAAATGCTACTACAAAAATTAAAAACGCTTGCAACATTATTTTTCCTCCTACTTATATAAAATTTTTTTAGGATCACTTGGCACGGCCTGAATGTTAACTTCTTTACCCAAAGCCGCAACTTCTTTGAGCAATTGTTCATCTTTATCTGTCACGTTTACCATCTTAGACAGCGCATGTGTTTGGGATGTAGCCTTAGTTCCTCCTAAATTGATTGCTTTAATTTGACTAACATTCTTGGCAAGAATCGCTGCTGTTTCAACAGTTGGTACTACAATCATCAAACGGTATTTATCAGTTTTTCCCGAATTAATTGCTCCAATTGAGTCCTTCACACTTTTAAAAACAAGTTTTACACCTTGTGGTTTGCCCAAACGTAAAGTCGACTTACGCAAATCGTCTTTAGCTACGTTATCATCAGCAATCAAAATACAATTTGGCTGCAACTGTGAACTCCACGAAAAAACCACTTGACCGTGTAATAAACGATGATCTACTCGTAATAACAAAATCATTTTTTCTCTCCTTCTAAAAGTCTTCTTCAACTGCATTCTTACTATTCACAGTATTCGGCAACAGCATTTTCACCGTATCTTTACTAACTTCTACCGTTTGCTTAATTTGCTCAATACTAACTTCACTGTCAAGCAAAACTAGGCTTAAAACTAGGGCCACATTCATCCCGCTAATCAAATAAACATCCTTAAATGCTAACTTTTCAAGAGCTAATCGATTAACACTCCCCCCCAGCAAGTCAGTTACTACGATAAAGGGAGAATGTTTTTTCGCCAGTTTCTGTATGAATTCTAATAAATCTGGCCCATTCTCCAAATATGAATCAAATGCAATTAAGTTAGACTGCTTGCCAGCAAGCAATTCAATTGTACTTTTCATTCCACTTGCTAGTTTTCCGTGACTTAATAAATAAATCTTCACTTACATTTCTCCTTATTCAAAACATTAAATTACAACATCTGTAAGAATTTTTAATAAGAACTTATTTAGCACGCTTTATTACCTCCTTTTAAGTCTTACTTATTCAATTTATAATTAGCAAATATTGTGCCAAGTTATACCATTCAACAAAAATCGGCAACAAAAAAATAGTGCTTAAAAATTTTTTAAGCACTTCTTTACTATAAATAATCTTCTAGTAGTTCAAAAATTAATGATATTTCGAAATTATTTATTTTAATATTATATTTCATCTCAATTGGTTTAAAAATGGTATTTGAAATTAAGGCAAATTCTTTTTCAATGTCATTTTTAAAAAAAATTTGGTTATTTTTATCCTTGTTTTCACTCAAAAGGATACGTTCAATCATTAAAGAAAGATGCATATATAGATTCAGCTTTATTTTTCCACTAAAAGTTACACCATAATATTTTTGGTATTTAGCAGCTACAGCTTGCACTTCATCAATGACCGTATTTGGATTAAGAAATTGCAACCTTTCTTTTATTCCCTGAATAGTCAAAAATTTTAAAAATTTTTCAAGCAGATTATCCACATTTTTACTCTCTTCTCCTGAATCCAGGAGATAAGTTTTTAGTTCATTAAACCACTTCTGATCCAAAATATTGTAAATATTGATAATAGGTATATCTAATTTAATTTTAAAGTCAGTAGTTGTAATAATTAACTGAGTGTTTTTAAAGAAACTACTGTCATTATTGTCTAAAAGTTCACGAAGCTTACGGTAATCCATTGTAATTATCTGTTTCTTGGTTGAAAGTGTGCCTTCAATGATATCCTTAATTGCCTGAGATAGGCCCGCACCTGATAAACAGGAAATAATAATATTATCTTGATCTGAAAGCCCTTCAAAATATTGTACACCTATATACTTACCGTAATTTTTAGCCTTTTCAGTAATGTCACTAAAAGATTCATCCCGTTGTACGCGAATAGCTATGTCCAGAGCGGAAGCGGTTGTTAAATTATTGATTACAAGTAATTTCTTATTTGAAGCGTGCTTGATTTTCGTAAACATTTGATTTAATGAGCCCATATCAAACAACAAAATAATTCCATGATCATGTGCTTTTTGGGTTTGTAAATAATTCTGGACACACACGTTTATGTCGTCAACTGTCGCATCTATTGGCATATCAAATGCTTCAAAAACGTAACTTTTTGCCAAATTATTAACTATTTTCTGAATACTGGTAGCTGTTGATTCTCCATGAGCAAGTAAAATGCAAGTATAACGAATTTCTTCTATTGGATTGATTAAATCTGAAAATAATAAAATAAACCACAAATAAAAATTAGCATAATTTTTAGGTTTAAAATAATTTAAAAATTGCCGATAAATATAAAAAGAACGCGGATAGTTCTGCTCGAATAATTTAACCAGTTCCTTAGAATGTGCCAATGGCTTTTCCTGAATAAAACTTAAATTAAATGCAAGCACAAACAACTCGAATTCATTTTGATGTAGATTAAGTCTCAATCCATATTTATCACCTAAAACACTTTTAATTGCCTGTTTAATATTTCTACCAAATAATTGAGTTGGGATTGAATTAGCTATACGTGAAAGCGAGCGTAGTAAACGCAAGATGATTAACTTGCAATCGCTTATTGATGAACCTTTAGAAAAAGAAGCAATTAATTCATTTTGAATGTTTTGAAAACGCTCAAAGACGTAATCAGTTAATTCAGTTACTTCACTCCAATTAAAATCTGAATCAATTAAAGCAAACCCGCTGTCAGCTGCTGAACCAATTTGAATAATTTGAGCATTTGGATACATGGTGTATCCCTTTGAACATAATATTTTTACTTTATTACCTAAAGTACCTATATTTCCAAGATAATTTCGATTGGCTAAATCCATAAGCAAAGTTTTTGAAACTGAAAACTTTTTCTTTGTTTCGGTTGCTTCATGTTTAAAACACTGTGCCACTATAGCAACTCGTTCGGTCAACGGACGATCAATAAACTTAGGCAGATTTATGTGAAGAGGTATTCGCCGTAAAAAAGTCTTTAATAAGCAATTATCTAAATTTTCCGTAGTTGCAAATATTAATCGAACATTTACTTTATGCGGATGACTGACCTCCCCTAATGGATAAAAAGTACAATTATCCAAAAGAGAAAATAGCTTTTCCTGATCGGATTTTGACAAACGATGTACCTCATCTAAAAAAAGGTAACCATTATTAGCTTTATCAAGCAATCCTATAGTATCTTCATCAGCACCAGTAAATGCTCCTTTTTTATAGCCAAATAGAACTGATGATAGCAACTCAGGATTGTTAGCATAATCTGCAGTATTTAGAGTAACAAATCTGCCATTTTTTTGAATTTCATCTAATTCTAGCGCCCTTTGATACATGAGTTTGGCCAAAAGACTTTTACCAGTGCCGCTTGCACCTGTAATTATTACGGGTAGACCATGTGGTGGATACAAAATCGCCTGAGTTAAAGCTCGAACGTGGTATTTAAGACTTCCATCAGACCCAATAATCTGATCAAATACTGATGATTCAGCTTTAACAATCCAATATACTGGACGCGTACCATGCTTTTCTACCAGATTTTGTTTAAACAGTTTAGCTAAATAGCCGCTTACTGCACTTCGACTAAGACCGGCTATTTGGGCAATTTCTTTAGTTGTCAATAATTTATTTTCTTTCTGAAGTAAACGATATAAGTGCTCAATTGCTTTCATATTTTTCCTTTTTAGACATTAACTTAAATTATAAACACTACTTAAAGCGCTTTTTCTATTTTTAATGCTTATTATAAAGAATTATATTTAGATATGTACTTAAGCAATCAAGATTTATTTTTATTTAAATTATTAACTAATTTAAGTGTACTATTAAAAAAAACAGCACTTTAATAATAAAGTGCTGTTTTTTAAATATAAAGTTCTGAGTCATAACAAATGAGCTTTTGCTGGTTCACTTTTTAGCCAACTGGCAAGGAAGGCAAATCCAAAAATAATTACGGCAATTATTGCTGTAAAGATGAATAAACCATTCCCACTATTAAGGGCA
>CALYQE010000090.1 GCA_945281075.1 uncultured Lactobacillus sp.
CTCCATCTTTCAGCTGATACCCATCCGGCACGTGCCCCACATAGGTTCGCTTGCCGTTTTTATTAATTTTCCACACTGCTTTTGCCATATTGTCACCCTTTCAGTCCCTCACAATTATTACCGACTCGTAATTTACAGAGTAGGCAGTTCAAAGAACAGTAGATGCAATCGTTACTATCAATATAAACTTCATCTTTACCACTTAACTCTGCGCCACAATGTGAACAGTAGACTTTTTCTTCCATTGCCACACCTCACAATTTCTAACTACTTTAAATACATGAATGATTGCGGAGCACGTTTAACTCCAATTTTATTAAGTTCGATTGGCCTCTGATATTGAATGCACCGCTTGATTTCTATTGCATAGGCTTTATTCTTGCCTTTAAAATACTTTTTAAAAAAGTCTTCAGTTATCCCCGCATAGTCTTTAGTTTGTCCCCAGATCATTTCTGGGCTGTCCTTAATTATTGTTTCAATCGTGAATTCTCCAACGATTTTTGAAATCGGACTACTAGCGTAAATTACAACTGTTTTTATATCTTTACTTTTAAAAATTACTTTTCTAAACTCGTATCTTTTTTCTCCTGAAAAAATCTTTTTTACAAATTCAGGTTTAATTGGCAGTAAAACCTTCATCATGCTCTCCTATAAGCCTTAATTCGTCATAAGTTTGTCTAATCAATTTAAGTTCTTTTTCAACTAGCTTATCTAAGCAAAACCATTTGCCTTTAACAATTATGTCGCCGTTAAATTCAGTTTCAAGATTCCGACCCAAGCACTGAAAATTGCAACTAGTAAAGCCATCATCAGTTAATAAGCAATTGCCGTTATCTACCTTAGCGTATAACTGTATAGCATCATTAAAGGGGTCTAGCTCGTCTGTATTGATAACACAATTGAACTTTTGGCTATTAATGGTGTACCGCTTTTTTATCCAAAACATTTGTTAGAACTCCATAACTTCCTCAGCTGTACTATCAACGGTCACAATTTCTTTTGCTAATTTATTATCCTTTGTTAATTTATTGGATTGATGGAAAATGTACAGGGAGTAGCATTTATCACTACACATGTAGATAGGCTCGTACTGACCATATTCAACAAGTATGACCTTGTCTTTACCAGTCAGAACCGTGCCACATTGTTCGCAAACAATCTCTTTGTCATCATCTTCATCATCGTAATCATCATAGTCGTCATCTTCATTTTCCCAATCTTGTTCTTCTTCCTCTAGCTCAATTTCATATTCATCAATTTCTTCATCAAGCTTTGTAACAGTTCTCGACCAGAAAAAGTAATTTGGATGGGGATTATAAGCGCCATATTTTTTAGCAATGCTCCACATATATTTAGAAGCATGTAGGTTGCTGCAGAAAAATACATGTTTTTCATCACCATCCCAGTAAGGTGATTCACTGTAGATTATGATTTTACGATCCCCGCTTAAGTGCTTACCACACACTTCACATTCATAATCATCCATAATTGCTAAGCCTCCATTACTTTACCAAGAGCAACGAGCTTGTTTACAAAATATCGCTGACCTTTACCAGTTACTTTTGGTGTCTTTCTAATGCTTGGCTTTCCATCAGGATGATTTATTACTGTTTCTTTAATTTGAAACAATCCCAGTTCCATAGATTTTTGAGTCGGAACATTGCGGTCACTGCCCTTGCGGCTTATCAAGTAGCCATTATTTCTAAGCCATTTAAAAAGTCTGTTTTGGCCAATATTTACGCCTTTGCCTTTTAAAATTTTGGCCAATTCACCAATTAAGATAGTGTCATCACTTGCTGAAACGGTATCTGCAAATAGGGCTTTAGGCTCTAATTTCTTAATCTGGATATCTTTTTGCTCAAGTTGATCAGCGGCCTGTTTAAGCAGGCTAGCTAGGCCTTCCTTGTTATTAATAATATCCAAGGCCTTTTGATCAGTTAGATATGCTCCATGCTGCCTAATTGTTGGCAACACTTCACTCGTTACCCAGTGCTTGAACTTTTTAGCAGTCGGTAATTTGCTACTAATAATTAAACTGTATAGTCCGGACTCATTGATTACTACTGCTGCTTGATTTCTGCCGATGGCGTCACGAATCGTTACGCCATCTCTTTTATCATCAACGTCAACATGGTCAATAAGTGCTTTTCTTGAGTTGCTGTAGCCAAGAATTGTTGCCACATCTTTGCCAACGAAGTAAGGTTCTTCGTCGATGGTCATCGTTCTAACTTTTTGGTTGTCAAAGTTAAAAATCTGTAAGTCTTGCATTGCTATCCCTCCTGTCTAATTAAGGCCATTTTTGTTTTCAAAATCTTTAAAAAAGTCAGTCAGCTTGTCAGCATTAACACTGTCGTCAACTTTTGACTTCTTCTTGCTCCAATCTGTCCCCTTTTCGACTCGCTTGTTGTATTGACTGTAGTTAACCTGTGCAGGCTTAGCTGATTGATCATATTCATCATCAATATTTCCAAACCACGTTTTAGCGGCTTTAATATACTGAGTCTGTACATGCTGAATTTTGATATAGTTCAAATATTTTTTAAGTTGCAATTTAGCTTTATCAAAAGTGTTGTCTTTATGCGACTTACGCCAACGTGTGTAGCTTCTTAATGCTAGTTGCTTTCCTTGCTTTTTACCTTTAGGATAGTGTTTCCAAAGAGTTTCGAACTCTTTTTTGTAATCAGGCTTGTCCATTTTTTTTGATTTAGACGTTTTATCATCTAATGTGTAGTCTAATGTGTAGTCTATTGGTATAGGTTGGGCCAGGTAGTCCCTTTCCATTGGGTCAAGTAGTCCCTTTCCATTGGGACTATCAGTCCCTATCGATTGGGTCAATTTGTCCAATGCATCATAATCGATTCTGTACCACTTTGTACGGTCAAAGTTGACCTTGTTATAATTTGCAGTGATTAGCAATCCTTTATTACAAAGGTCTTTAAGATACCTTTGGACTGTCTTCTCTGCTAGCCATGGAAATTGCTCATGCCAGCCTTTTACTGTATTGAAGACCCAGCGGTGTCCGTCGACAATGTTTGTCGAACGTTGTAGCCAGTAATGAATCTGTTGCAACATGATTGCTTTGTCACTGCTTTTTAAAATAGTTGCCAAGCTGGGTATAACTTGCAGTGGTGGCTCGCTTATCAATAAGCGCTGATTAGTCATTTTTCCTCCTATAGCAGATTTATGGCATCAAATTCAGCTGCTGCTAAATAATACCGAAGTTCTCTCTTTCTGTTTGTTTCTCCATATGTTACAATACTCCTATAGTTATTTTTAATTTTTAGTCGAAAAGTCCGTTGCCACGGGCTTTTTTGCTTTGTATTAAGTCCCTGGTAACTGCTCGGGACCACTCACTATTAAACAAGTGAGCAGTAGTACCAATACAGTTACTGTTAGAAACAAGATTAGCAATGCGCCTTTTTCGCTCAGCGGATGTCCGCCGTAACTTCCGAAGTCGAAAAAATTGTTTAAAAAAATTCTCCATGTATCAATTATCCTCTCTAAAAAATTCATTCTAGTCTCCTTAATATTGACTATTATTTAAGTGATTTTAAAATCCCGAATTACAGAAATAATGAATCTGTTAGCAGCTGGTGTTACCTTACGGCCACTAATGTAGTCAAATGCATCCTGCTTGGTAATCCCATACATTTTTGCCAAATCAACTACTTTTATATTTTGACTTTCTAAATAGTTGTGAATTAGCTCTCTTCCAGGTTTAGTACTGGGCATTTTGTCGCCTCCCTTTTTACTATTTTTTGTAAGCTAAAAAGTAAGAAAAAATGTTGCATTATTTTACGTTTTAACGTAAAATTTATTTATAAAAATCAGCAATCTCCAAACGCCAATCTGATTATTGCTTATTTTTATTGCTACTAAATTAGCTATTTTTTTGCTAAAAAATTAACTATTAATATAACTGTTTAACTTACAACGTAATAATAACGGTAAAACGTAAAAAAGTCAATTATTTTTTACGTTATTTCGTAAAAATGTAAGTTCTTCAGTTCTTATTGGGGTGCTTATGAATATGAATACATATGACAAAATTAAAGAATTAGCCCATCAACAGGGCTTTAATTTGCAACAAGTTGCTGAACAGGCCGGTATTGCTAAAAATTTAATCTATAGTTGGAAAACTTCTAGGCCTAATAGTACAAGTCTTATGGCGGTGGCCAATGTGTTAAACACTACCACTAATTATCTCCTTGAAAATAAAAAAGAGGAGCTTAACTCCAAAATAGATGATTTTCATCAAAGAAACCTTGATGCAATTGAAAAAAATAAACAGAGGCTTTCCCAAATAATGAACATATACCCAACAAGTCCATCAAATAAAGAAAATTTAGGAAGCGTGAAGCCAGCTGAGTCTCTTAATTATCAAGTCAGAATCCCAGTTCTTGGTACTATAGCATGCGGTAATCCTATTTTTTCCGAAGAAAATGTAATTGATTATCGAGACTTGATTCTAAATCACAAACCATCAGGAACACTGTTCTGTCTTGAATGTAAGGGGCATAGTATGGAACCGCTAATACCCAATGGTGCTTTCGTGACAATAAGAAAGCAGCCCACTGTTGAAAATGGGCAAATTGCTGCTGTACAAATTGGGGATGAAATTACGTTAAAAAGAATAGAATTTTATGATAATGAAATTATTTTAAAGCCAGAAAACCCATCTTATAACACAATTATTTTAAATAAACAGCATCCTGGACAGATTATAGGAAGAGCTATCCATCTAGACGCGTCACTATAATTAACATTGCTTGAGAACTTAATTACATGTAGACTTATTTTATAGTTTTTTAAAAAGGAGTAAAAAATGTCAACATTATCAATATTCTGGTTAATAGTTTTAATAGCTTTTGTAATCTACATCGTTTACCATGATGTAAAAACCAAAGCTTCTGATGAATATAAATCAGCTATTTTGGCAAAAAAAAGGCCACCAAAAAGGCTTTTATACAAGCGATGGTGGTCGTGGTTATTAATTATCGCATTTTTAATATTTTCTCTAGGTACTAATGATGGAAATGGCGGATCAGATAATAGTGATAAAAGATCAAACACTAATTCAGCTGTTTCTCTCAAGAACAAGAAACAAGAAAAAGAAATGTTGCGAGTACTTAACATGTGGGCCTCTCATAATAATCATTATGGAAAAGTTACAATTGGTAAGAAAAATGTGCCAACCTTGACTCTTAATGATAAAATAGCTAATTCTAGTGAGAGCAAACTAAACAAAATCGCCATTCAATTCAGTAATAAAGTCAGAGCTCAAAGATCTTTGACAAAAGCTAAAGTAGGCAATCCTATAGTTGTTGCCAGTGATGGTACTAAGATTGCTGTTTGGAATGGATCTACTTTAGAATTAACTCATAAATTGACAAAATCTGCTAAAGCAAAACAGAAAAAGGCTGATCTGAAAGACTCACAACGATCTATGTCAAACGATTTGGACGGCGACAATGCTTTATCAACCTTTGTGACAAAAATAATCTATCAAGGTGATGGTGAGGCTGAAATTTGGGTTTCTGATGATTTTATGTCACTAAATAATTCTCAAAAAACAGTTGTTGCGAAAAAAGTGAATTCTTTAATTACAAGTGATGCAGAAGACTTAGAGACTGAAGCCGATCCATATTGCTTCTTAACATTTACCCAAGATGGAAGTTTAGTTGGACATTCTAAGCAATTCTCACACAATAACTACAAATGGAAAAATTAAAAAAACAAAAAGGCTACAAGTTAATCACTGTAGCTTTTTTATTTTGCTTAATATTCAATATTTTAACAATTAATTACCCAATAACTAAAATTTAAACGTCCTGGAAACGCAGTCTCAGCAACATATATTACAATAATCATGATCATATCTTTCAATGTATCATCTAAAACATAAATGTTACTATTTAGCAATTTCACAAACTTTAATTTAGCGCAAGACCAACAACAGAAAACAAAATCAAAATTATTCTGAAAATAGAGGAAGGCTGGCTTTGTTAGCTGATTTCAAGAGACAACTTCTCCCTGTTTTAGCAGAGAGAAAAGAAGTCTCTTTTACGAAAAATGTTGGCTTTGCCCCTTCATCCCATCGAAAGCTGCTCTACTTCTTGATTGATCTAACAATCGGCTGACAACCTTGATTGAATTAACGCCCTCAATCTCAATTGGTTGGCAGTCCCAGACTTTTCAATCCCGTCAAACCACCAGGCTTTTAACTAAAGTTCTAACCTCTAGCGGAAAGCCCAAACCTCACCCACCATTGCAGAGCAGCTGACTATGATGGGTGCGCAACTAGTTTATATGAAGTGGCTAATTGCGGTAACCTGTCCCTTTTCATGACATCCTAATGACCAGCTGTCCGCTCTCGAAGAGTAAGACCATTAGGTTCGTCATTGTCTATCGTGTTTGTCCTCACGATTTTCAAAATCACAGCATTTACACCGATGACAAATCGCTGTATAATAGAGCTACATGTTAAGAATTGGATGGAGCTCCCTAATTAGCGTTAGGCTGCTTTTTTCTTTATTCAATTTTTTCAAGCCATTAATTTTTGAGTCAACCAAAGGGGACTTAAATTAGTGGCTTTTACTATGCCCTATTCTAAAGGGTTTTTAGTGCAAAATCAAGTTTAATTATCAATGGCACTACTGCACTACTGCACTATGTAGTGTTTGCACTACAGAACTATAGCACCCAAGCACTACCGCACTATGTAGTATTTGCACTACGTCCTAAAACGTGATTTAATAATATTTGAATAATAGCATTACAGCACTACTGCACTATGTAGTATTAGCACTATTGGACTACAGTACTATACTGTGCAGTAGTGCTACTTGGAAATTAATTATGGGAGAACAATAATGACACAAATAATCACGTTTGGAAATTTTAAAGGTGGTGTTGGCAAGACAACCAATGCTATTCAGGTTGCATTTGAATTATCCAAAAGAAATTTAAAAACAATGCTAATAGATCTTGATCCACAAGCCAATGCTACTAATATTTTGTTGAAAACAAAAGACAACTTAAGTGGCGAAATCTCACATTTTGAAGCTTCGTTAATGACGGCTGTTCAGAATGAAGATTTAAATCAATCAATTATCAATATAACAAACAACTTAGATTTGATGGGCTCAGCTCCAGATTTTGCACTTTTTCCAAGAGTAATGGAAAAAAAGTTCCCAGAATACATCGATAGAGTTAGGTATTTGCAAACTTTAATAAACCCTGTTGCTCAAAAATATGACTATGTGATCATAGACATCCCACCAACAATCTCATTAATTACTGATGCAGCATTATATGCATCAGATTGGTGCCTGGTAATCATGCAGACACAGCAGCAATCATTTGATGGTGCAGCGGCTTTTATCAAATATATCCAAGACGATATTGTCGATACTTATGGAGCACCTAATCTTGATGTCATCGGAATATTGGCCGTGTTAATTCAAGCTGGTGCGCCAGTAGATGCGTCCACTTTGAAAACAGCAATTGATTATTTTGGTAAAGAAAACATCTTACCTACTGCTATTCATACGATGCAGAGACTTAAAAGATATGGGGTTACTGGTATTACTGTAGATCAACGTTTTGATAAAAACGTTTTTGCTGTTTTTAAAAAGGTGACTGATGAAATCCTAGAAA
>CALYQE010000091.1 GCA_945281075.1 uncultured Lactobacillus sp.
TTTGTCATTCACGTCAGCTTACTGTCTGCATATTTGGTGGACGAAATTAAAACAATACTTAAGTCAAACTATAATTAAATGATTAACATAATTTAAGATAACGTTCTCCTTTAAGTTAGACATAACTTAAAGGTTTTTTAATAGTTAATATTCAAACAAAATAAAGCTTTGACAAAACGATTTTAAAAATATCTATCAAATAAGATTTAAAGAACATACTAAAAGGCTTTATTCCAAAATGATATCGGAATAAAGTCTTAAAGAAAACAAGTTACATTTAACCTTTATATTTAGAATTAGCTTTTTAAAAATATTTACTGCTTAATATTCTGACTCTTTATCGATATTTAAAAGCAGATTATAAAGAGCTCCATAAAGATTAGCATCATTCTTAAACTTTGCAGCAACAATGGTTGGCTTAGTTAAAGTTTGACCAATTAGGGGATTTATAACGTTTACTAATTGATTGTAAGCTTTATTAATTCCTTCAATCAATATAGGCTGCGCGCTAATACCACCCCCAATAGCAACTTTGCTAACATCTATGACCGTTTGAATATTTAGAACTAAAACTGCAATCTTCTTACAATATGACTCAAAGACTTTAACAGCCTCAGGTATTTGACTTTTAACAGCATTAAAAGCCCTACGACCATTATCAAGGTCGGAAGAATTCATCCTAGTATTAATCGTTTTAACAAATTTAACAGCCGAACCAAGAGAACCCATTGCTCCGTCCATATTTTTCTTTTGAAAATAGTCACAAATCATGAAACTTAATTCTCCTGCTTGAAAGTGAACACCTTCAAGCAGCTGGCCATTGAGAATGATTCCTCCACCTATACCTGTTCCAAGAGTGATTGCTGCACAGTTTTTTTCATTTTGTAAACTGCCCAACCAACTTTCTGCAAGAACGCTAGCTTTTCCGTCATTGATTATCGCCACGGGAAAATGACTTTCACCGCTATATATATGAGCAAAATCAATTCCATCAAGAAAAGGCAAAGCGCCACCAAACCTTATTTTTGTCTCTTCAATTTTTCCAGGTGCACAAAATGCTAATCCTTTAATTTGATTAATATATCTTTGAACAATCTTATCTATATCACAAAGAAATTCTTTTTTATTTTTACTTGTTTTAATTTCACCTTTTTCAATCATGATACCAGAGGAATCGATGTGAGCATACTTTATCATAGTCCCACCAATATCAATGCTTAAATAATCTTTCATACTTTTCTTTCAATAATTTAGTTTTGCTTTTCTATTTACTAATTAAACTTCCATTTTAAAGTAATCTATTCTGATAGTTCAGATATTATTTGAATGCTCAAAAACATTCTATTCGTTCCTAATTATCAATAAAGAATTCTGCAATTTGTGAAATTGCTAAATCAGTTTCAGGACAATCGAATAATACGAAAACATGAAATAGGTCCTGCCACACATGCCAACGAACATCAACGCCAGCTTTTTCGCATAAATTATTTAGAATAGCAGAACTATCATACTTCACTTCTTCACTTCCACAATTGATAAGAAGTGGCGGGAAGTCATGAAAGTCATCATAAATCGGAGAAATTAATGCATCCCTTTTTGCTGGATCATCAAAATAAGGAATTGGATCAGTTGCTCCTACTAACATAGGATCACGTTCGCTCCTCAGATACTCTGAAGATGAAGTATTTAGTTGATTAATTACCGGCGAAAAAACAGATATTCTGTCTGGTATTTTTTTATTTTTTTCGCGCAGTTCAATTGTAAGCGTCAACGCAAGCGTCGCACCCGCTGATTCTCCGAATAAAAAAATATGATGATATTTTTTACATAAGAAATTATAAGCTTTAAAGATATCTTTTTGAGCCGACGGATGCTTTCCCTCGGGATATTGCGTGTAATCGACTGAAAAAACATCAATTCCTGCTTTCTTACCTAATTTTATTGCTAACTTTCGTCTTGAATATACGGTCCCTGTTGAATATGCACCTCCATGTAAAAACATAATTATCTTATCCTTACAGCTATTGTTTTTTATACAATAGAATTCTCCTTTTACACCATTTTGATTAATCTTATATAATTCAACATTATTTGGTATTTTAAATGCATTTCCAGCATCTGCTCCCTTTCTGGCTTCTAAAATAGTTCTTTTGGTCAAAGGCAAATTTTGTTCAGGCTTAATATGCTTTCTAGAAAAATCAATTGATTTTCTTGCTTCTTTACTTAACATTTTTCCTCCAATTATTTATTATTCTTAAAAGTTAACTTCTTGTAATTAATGCCAATCCAAATTACTACGATTAGTAGAATGGCAAAAATAATTGTTCCACAAATAAAAGTGAATTCCGCACTAGTATTATTAAAAATCGTTCCTAAAAATTGGGCAGTATATGGCGCTAACAATGTCCCTATGTTAGCAACAGTCATTACCACTGAAGTTGAAAAAGGAACTTGAGAAGGAGAAGTAAACATTCCTACACTTGACATTGTTGATACCATGGTCATTGACACCGCTATACCAACTAGGACAACACCGACTCCACTTAAAATTAATGAATTTGAAATAGTAAATATAAAAAAGCCAATCAAACCACTAAAAATTGAAATGGTTAGTGAAAATCTCTTGCAAATCTGTGGAAGTGACATAAAAATGAATCCTCCAGCAGCCATGGCGAATGACATAATTCCTAATAAAGTGCTTGCGTCTTGCGCCGTTCCATATCCTTTCTCAATAATTAGTGAAGCAAATTTAATGGAGACAAATGCAAAAGTAGAATTAAATAAGAAGATAAAGATAGCGAGTAACCAAATTTTCCAATCTATTTTTTTACTATTTTGACCCAAATTTGTATTATTTGCTTGCTCAATTTTTAAGTTTTGTGGAATAAAAGTAATAAATAAAAGCAAAACAGGTAATGCAATTAGATTGACCCAATAGGCCTGCTGCCAACCATTACTGAGTAGTACTCCAGCTGCAAATGTCATCAGAAACATTCCCAAGCCTTGAACTACACTCGACCAACCAAGTAATTTCTGCTGCTCTTTACCATCAAACATCGCAATAATTAATGACTGAGAGTACGAAGCAAGTAGACCAGTTCCAACACCTATCCCAATTCTAGAAACAAAAATAATTGTAAAATTATTAATCAGGGCTGGTATTATTCCACTTATTAGTATTATTGTTAGACCGCACACTATGGTTCTTTTTATTCCAATTTTATCGGCTAAAAGATTACTTAACGGTGTGAAAATAATTATCCCCAGCGAAGAAACTGTCATTGTTAACTCAACTAGAGTAGATGAAACTTGAGGGAATGATCTTATCATAAGTGGAATAGTAGCCGCTGTAGCTCCAGAAGAGACGACAAAAATGTTTAATAGTAATATTGCTAATTTTGTCCAAATATTGTTTACCTTATTGTTGTTCATTTTTTACTCCTAAGTATGCGAAGCTCTTAAATAATTCATTAATTCGATTTATATCTTTATTCGAGAAAGGTTTGAAACCAATTCCTTTCATTTCATGACTTAATTGGAATAATGAGTACTTTGCAAAATGTTCCATATTACCAGGTATTTGAAGGAAAGACCAGAATGGAACTAAGTTTTTCAACTTTTCCGTTAATTTTTTATTATCCTTATATTCCTGTATTGGCGTGTGAACGTCAAAAGTTTCAATTATTGGAGTTTTTGTTGTCAGTAAAAGTTGATAATTTCCTGAAGATAAGTTTTCTGGACAACTTTTTCCATCCATGGTTAAAGTTTTTAAATTTTTAATTTTAATTTGTAATTTACTGCCAAAAGGAACACTAATTTGAAATTGTACATGTCTTGTATCACTTATTTTCCAACTCACTTTGACTAGACCTGTAGGAAGCATAATTTGACCGGATACTTTTAAAAACTGAGGTGCTATAAAAGGTTTAAATATTACGTTATAACCTTCTTGTTTTAGTCCTAGCAAACTTTCATAGGCCCAAGACATCACCGCACCATTAGAATAATGATTTAATGAATTCATTTCATTATCAGCAATATGACCATTTTTATCAATTGAATTCCAACGTTCCCAAATTGTTGTTGCTCCGTGCTTTACTTCATAAACCCAACTTGGATAATCCTCATTTAAAAACAATCTTAAAGCAAGTTTTTCCTGATTATTTTCTGTTAAAGCAGGCAGCAAAAGTGGCGTTCCTACAAAGCCAGTATCTAAATGATTGTTACGTTTTTCAATCTTCTCAACTAATTTTTGAACTAACTTTTGTTTCACTTCTTTCGGATATAACTTAAAGACTAAACAAATAGCTATTCCTGTCTGTGTGTCCGCAATTGTCAATCCATCATCAGTGAAAAAGTGATTTATAAAAGACTTCTTAATCAATTCTGCAAGCTGATTATAATAAAGGCTTTCGTGCTTAAGGCCAAGTTTTTTTGCTGCTATACCAACTATCAATGAGGAGTAATAGTAAAAGGCACTAGCAATTAGATCATCAGGCGTTTTTCCTTTTAGTTTCATGATGTCTTCGGTATCTAAAGCCAGCCAGTCGCCTAACTGATCATCATTAAGCCAAAGATATTCATTACCTTGACTTTTTGCTCTGTCATGAACCCAATCAACCCAAGACATCATTGAATCGAAGTTTTGTCTCAAAATGGCTAAATCCATACTTCTTTGATAACTAATCCATGGAATCAAAGTAGCTGCATCGCTCCATACAGCCTTGCCACCATCATCAGTGTCAACCCTAGGTACATACAATGGAACTCTCCCACTTTGAAGATTTTGCTCAATTGCAATATCTTTTGAAAACTTCTTAAAAAATTCAAATGTATCCATATTATAACTAGCCGTTTTTGCAAAAATTGCAGCATCTCCAGTCCAGCCTAGGCGCTCATCTCTTTGAGGACAGTCCGTGGGAATATCAATAAAATTAGATTTTTGGCCCCATTTAATATTGTTAAACAACTTATTAACTAATGAATTATCTGTACGAATGAATCCAGATTCATTCATACTTGAATATAGTGCTACGGCTTCAAAATCATCTAGACTAATGCCTTCTGGAAAACCATTTAACTTAATATAGCGAAATCCAAAATAAGTAAAATGGGGCCGCACTAGTTTATTAACTCCGTCACTAATATAAGTAAACTTGGCTCTAGCAGAGCGAAGATTCTTACGATAGAATTCACCATTTTGTAGTGTTTCACCGTATTCAATGCTAATTCTTTTTCCTTTAGGAATCATGTTCTTGAATATAACCCAACCAGCAAGGTTTTGGCCAAAATCAAGAACTAGCGATCCCTTAGGAGTTCTCATTATTTTTAAGGGATGAAAATGTTCGTGTATTTTAATTGGTAAACTAAGCCGGTCACTCAAATGCTCAGTAGGCTTGTTCATTACCGTGGCTAACCCTAAACTTTCTGCTTGGCGCTTGTCCTCCAAATCTTCACCATAATAAATACCCGAATGACTTATTGGTGAAGTTAAAATCTCCCAGCTTTCATCGGTCGCAATTATTTGCTCATCCTCACCTTCTGTGATTCGCAAACAGGCAGCAGCCATTAATTTTTCTCCATAATTATTAGGCTGACCGCCATGAACTTTTAAACCTAATTTAGAACGATACCAACCATCACCTAACATAACAGATAGCGTATGCCTACCTTTTTTAATAGTTTTAGTCAAATCATAAGTCTGTAGTTGAAGCTTACAGTTATAGTTAGTAAAACCTGGTGTTAAAAATTCATCTCCCACCTTTACTCCATCAATGTAAGCTTCATAAAGTCCTAAACCAGAAATATAAAGTCTAGCCTTTTTAGGATTTCTAGTCGTAAAGCTTTTTCTTAGAATTAATGAATGTAATCCAATCTTATTTGAACCAATCCATTTGGCAGGTAGTTTTTCATCCATTAGGCCTGTCTCAAAGCTATCTGTTTTATGAATTACTTCACTTTCAACTTTTAACTGCAAATCAACAGTGTAATAAGTTCTCGGCCTTAATGTTAGTGAAAAATCAAAAATAAGATTTTCAGCTATTTGCCAATCTGTATCAAAAACTACAGTTCTACCATTTCTGATAACCAATTTGCGTTTTACACATTGACTAAGTGGCTCATTCAAAAAGCCAACAATGTGAAGATGATTTTCCATCCTAAAACCAATTGGATTTGTCATATGATTTATTTCAATCTTTTTGATTTTCAAATTTGCTTCCTCCTTTTTGTTATCGCTTTCATTAATAATTATGCTACAATGTAGTTGTTATTTTTTACTTATTCTGCTTAAATTTTACTTTTTAAGTACAAAGGAAACTTTTTATGAATGATAATCTCTACAAAGTATTAAAGAATTTTAGTGAAGCAACTGATTTAAATATTTACGTTTTTTCGAATTCTAGGAAACTTATCGGAAAGTTCACTACTCCACTTGCACCTGTTTTTCCTGACGTACTTCTAAAAAAATTAGAAAAACGAAACGACGACTTAAGTTTGCTATTAATTAAAAATCGCAGTTCTACTGGAAAGATTAAGTATCAAGATTTATCCATCATTGGTTGGAATGCTAATTTTACAATTTCAAATAACAGTAATTATGACCGACTAGCTCCTTTATTGGGTTGGGACAAATTTATTCAAACAATGCGCTGCCTTTATTTCATGATATTTGGTCGATGGCCTAACATTTCCAAAGAAACAAAGGAGCTTGATATCGGCGATAATTTATATTCTCTTAGTACAAAAAAGGCATCCTATAAGGGATACCTAGTAGAAAATGAACTAATGGATATAGTAAGCAAAGGGAATATCAAGCTTTATAACAAATATTTTCGAAATTTTGTAATAAATGGAAATATTGGTGAATTTGGTCATAATAAACTTAGGAACGAAAAAGATTTAGCCATTGCAGCAACAACCTTATATACAAGGGCCGCAATCAAAGGTGGACTGGCTGCTTCTGAGGCTTATGGATTAAGTGATAAAATAATCAACCAGATCGAAGAAGACGTCATTATTTCAAACTATTTTGAATATTCTAGAGCCATTGGTGAAATTTTTATAAATCGTGTATATCGAGTAAAAAGGAATAATATTACCCCTCTTGTATATAAGGCACAAGAATATATTTATGAAAATTTAGTCAATATTAAATCTGTAAAAGAAATTGCGGAGTCTTTAGGAACTAGCCTTTCATATTTACAACACTTATTTAAAAAAGATACAAAGGTTTCCCTTATCAAATTTATTAATCAAGAAAAGTTGAATTTAGCTAAGCACGAATTAATTTTTTCCGAAAAAAAGATAGAGGATATTGCAAATGACGTGGGATTTAATAGCTTTAGCGTTTTTTCAAGAACATTTAAAAAAATCGAAAAAATTACTCCTCTTCAATATCGTAAAAAGTTAAAGTAAATGATATGAATACATATAAAAACAGCATTCCTCTTTATGAATTAAGGAATACTGTTTTTATTCTGACTATTTTAAAAAAAGAGTTATTCAAAAGTGTGGGAATTTTACTTCAAGATTCATCAGAACAGTAACTTTATTACTTTTTGACAATAGAAGCTAATCCGGCCATGATGTTTTCATACTGCTGCTC